>JALYIF010000103.1 GCA_030775925.1 Vulcanimicrobiota bacterium
CACTTCCGTCGCGTGGGCGATGGTTTTAATTGGCGCCTTCTACGTAATGACGACATTTCTGGGCTTTGGTGCAGCGACGATTGTTGGGAAGCAGCAGATCGGCGTGCATCTCACCGGCGGCGATGCCTTGCGATATATCGTGCGGCATCCCGCGGAGAAAACCCAGCTAGAAGCAGACATGACCAAGAACCAATACATCGTCCCGGTCACCAACAACAATCTAGCGGCACTGCTGCTCTCGCAACGCTTGGGAGGCGATTTCTTTCTAGCGTTCATCGCGGCGGTGGCCTTTGCAACGATCCTTGCGGTCGTGGCGGGGTTAACCATCGCGGCATCATCCGCGTTCGCGCATGACATTTGGCTCAACATCGTACGCAACGGGGTGAGTCACGAGCACGAGCAAGTGCGCGTCGCTCGATTAACCGCTGCGGGTATCGGCGTCATCTCCATAATGATCGCCATCGGGTTGAAAAACCTCAATGTCGCCTTCCTGGTAGGCTTGGCGTTCGCCGTTGCCGCCAGCGCGAATGTGCCCGCAATTTTACTGACGCTAACATGGAAACGCTTTAACCGCACCGGCAGCATCACCGGCATGCTGACCGGGCTCATCTCATCGCTTACCCTCATCATGCTCAGCCCCGCGGTCATGGGCGTGGATAAAGTCGATGCGACCGTAAAGCATTTCATTCAAGCGCCCCCGATCTTTCCGCTGGATAATCCGGCGCTCATTTCGGTGCCGCTTGGATTCATCGCGGCCATCATAGCCACACTGCTGACGCAAGACGCCTCGGCCGAGAATAATTTTGCTCAGCTTACCGTTCGCGCAAACACGGGAATCGGCGCCGAAGTTTAGTCGTTACTGAACGCGGACGCAGTAGTGATCGGAGAGGTACAGAGCCGCTTCGTTGTGCGCGGCTACGAAGGTGCAAAAGAACGTACCTTTCGAACCTGCGATTTCCGCTTCGACTTTATAGGTGCCGTCGCCATTGCTCTGCGTGTGCAAATCGGTGATGCGAGTCGTGCGATCGATTGAATCTGTTTCTGGAAAGCCATTTGCATCCGGTCCACGGCCGAGTGCGGTATTCGCGGCTGCAAAATCACCGCGAATAAGCGCGCTTAAATAATTTCGTGCCACTTGTCCGGCGGCAGCAGAACCCGTCAACTCCGGCGCCTTGGTGGGATGCGGCGTTGGCGTCGCAGGCTTGGGCGTGCGCGGCTCCGGTGTGCGCGGTTCGGGCGTGCGAGGTTCGGGCGAGCGCGGCGCTGCTGTCGCCGAAGCCGTTGCTTGCACTCTTGGCGCGGGCGTAACGAGCGCCGCCTTGGGCGTCGCGCTCGGAGCGTTCGATACTTTTGGCGCGGATGACGGCCTTGTTGTCGATAGCGCGACGCGATGAGGCGTGCTGCGCGGCGACGGCGATTGGTTTTGCTTTTCACTGGGCTGCGACGAGGCGGACGCTTCGGGCGACGCAGCGGGCTCCTGGCTTGTTGTGGGTTCGGGCGTCTGCACATCGGCAGGCGAAGCGGCAACGGTGGTTGTTGTGGTCGTGCTGGTGGTCGTTCCTCCGCCTAAGAGACGATGGAACAGCGCGCCTGCGCCGAGCCCCAGCAAAATAACCACCACTAAAAGTGGAAAGAGTGGAAACTCGCCGCGCGGCCTTTGTGGTGGCGTCTCAACTTCGCGAACGCGACGGCGGCGCGGTTCCTCGTTCATCGCGCAGCCAATTTTGAAGAAATCCCATCAACGACCGCACCCGGCAGGTGTTGGATCATCTCTGGATGCTCCTCAATGAGCGCCGTCGCCGCCTCTTTGAGAAGGCCCGTGTTTTGATCCACGTATGTCAGCAAGGCCGCAATTGCGCTAATGTCGCCACTTTGCATGGCCTCTAGCCCGGCGTGGGCCGCTTCGGCAACGTCCTCGGACGACTCGCCACGGTGGCGGAACGCATCCAAAATGCTTTCAACAAGTGCGCATCTGCCTTCTACGGGCATCGTGGCCATGTGACCGGCCGTCAGAGCGGCGAGTTGGCTTTCGTCCATCTTGGAGATGAATTTATCGGCCGCTTCTGCGACATCGCTTGGGCTGTGCGCCCCGAATAATGACATTATGCAAAACGTACTCCTCAATGGCAGGCGGCTCCTCGATACACGCCAAAATCGGTAGGCGTGATTCGCGTGAAAGTCCCGGTCGATGTGCACGCCATCGCTACGACTGCCTGTGAGGCGTTCGCGGCCGCCACCCCATTGCGTATCGAAAAGGTCGTTGAACTCGCCGTCATGGAGGCCCAGGGGGTTCGGGCTCCCGCTGATAAGGTGCAGCGCACCATCGCCTCGACCCTCGCCGGATTCTATGCCGGCAATTTTACGGTTGATGTTGATGGGCGCACCTTTGCTAACCCTCACGATGTGGTCGTATGTGCCGGGTGCGCAAATGTTCGCTTTTTCCTGGGTTCCCAATCGGTGAGCGGCAAACGTTCTGAAATTCTCGGTTCCGAACTCTGACTACCCGGTCCAGCCGGCGCCGCTCGGGCTGCTCGTGGATCGCACCGTCGAACTATTCGTGCGACGCTGGCGCTTCTATTGTGTGCTTTCGCTCGCCGCCATTGCCGTGCAAGGGGCGATCTGCCTTGTCTGGCGCCGGGATATTGCCCTTGATGTCGTGACCTCTGCGGTGCTTCCAATTATTACAACCGTGGCGAACATTCAAACGGCGCTGGATTTGCGCGGCGGCGAACTCGATCCTCGCGAGATTTTTGCGTGGGCCCTACGGCGCCTTTGGGCGGTCATGCTCATCGATTTCGTCGTAAGTTTCACGTATATCGTTGGTTTCGTGCTCATGGTCCATGCGAGCAGCATCGACGACGCGGTCATGGGACTACTGACGCTCCTGCTCACGTCGACACTCGTGTTTGCTGACGTTTTTGCAAGCGTGGAACTGTTCCCATCGAGCCTGCTGCGAATTCCGTTTGCATTTATGCGCAGCGTAGCGCTTTTCTGGCAACACGGAAATATGGTTCGCGCGCTGGCCATTCTGTCGTTCCAAGTCGCGGCAGGACTGCTGGCCCTGATGCTTAGTGATTGGCTAACCTTCAAACATGCCGGCAGCGCTGCGTTCGTAGCCGATGTGCCCTTAGGGACGCTCTTCGCCGCACCATTCGCAATCCTCACCACCGTCGTTTATTTCGATGCGATCGCACGCGAGGATGAAGCTACTTCGTAGGTTGGTTCCGCGCCGACTCCATAAACGCCGGGATGAGCCCCTGATGGCTGATCATCAGCTCGGCAAAGAGTGCGTTCGGCCACGCAAAGTCGTCCCGGGTGTACGCCTCGGGCCAATTCGCATTGAACGACTCGTGCAGCCGATGATCGCCGATGTCCGAGGCCGCAATGTAGTTTAAAACATGGCCGATTTCGGTCTGGTCAGTCGATGTGAGGGCCTGCATGACCAGCGACAGCGGCCAGATATACCCGTGCGGCGTGTGCGGGCTGCCGATGCCCGATGCGAACTTGCCTTGATAGTAAAACGGATTGCGATCCGAGAGCACAAAGCTGCGCGTGGCGCGGTAGACGCTGTCGTGCGCGCCTACGTAGCCAAAGTATGGAATCGAGAGCAGCGAGGGAATGTTGGCATCATCCATCAAGTTGGCATGCCCGCGTCCGTCAACTTCATAGGCATAAATGCGACCGAAGCCCGGGAGATTGACCTGCCCGTACTGCTCGATCGCGCGTTGAATCTCTGCGCCTAAGCCCCAGGCATTTTGCGCAGTCCGTTCGTCGTGGTACACACTGCGCTCGATGTCTGTCAGTTCGCGAAGCACGGTAACGGCGAACATATTGTCGGGAATATTATATTGGTAGCGAGCGGGATCGTCCGACGGACGGAACGCCGTCCATACCAGGCCCGTGTATCCGACCGGGCTTCCCTGGCCTCCGTTAGCGAGTTGCGGGTGGCGATACTTGGATCGGTTCGCATGATGCTGCTCGGTACGTAAGACCTCCATAGCGCGATGGAACGCCCGTTGTACCTGAGGCGTAAAGATAGACCGGTCGCCACTTGCCTTCCAGTACAGGTAAGAGAACCAAATCGGATACAGCAATGAATCCATCTCGAACTTGCGCTCTGAGACTCGGTAATTCAGCGTAAATGCATTGGCGTAGGGATCGAGCAACATATACCGCGCCTGGCGGACAATCACGCCTCGCAGCGTGCGGCCCACTTCAGGATCGGTCATCGCGAGGCCAATATAAGGCTTGACGACTGCGCTCGAATCGCGCAACCACTCGGCATCGATATCGCCCGTGGAAACGAAGGTCGTACCGTCCGCTTGAATGACCGCGTGGCGGCTATACGCCTCATCGTACGCCGTCTGGTAGAGGCGTTGAAGCGTTACCGCGACCGCTGCGGCCCGCTCAGGGGGCGGGCCATCGACTTTTGGGGACGCCACAGCTGGAATCGAGGCGAATGCCAAGTTCAGCGTGAGGAATATCGCACCGAGTCGAGCGGAGACCATTTTAACCGTCATACCCATTTTTTCCGTAGAGCCATGTACCGAAGGAACGTGGTAACGCACGTGAACGATTGCTCTTTATAACAGTATCGGCAAATTATGCGTTAAGCATGTAAAGCAACCCCGTTTATCCTGTTATAGTTTATGGGAACATAGAGCCAAGGAACCGATCGTAGAAACGGAGCGACCACCATCACCCGCCTAGCCCCCCCGGTGCTGACATGGATGGCCATCCTTGCCCTCAGCCTCCCGGCTCTAGCCGACCAGCGCTATTCGGTTCGCGGGACCGATCGGTACCAGATTGGCGCGCACGAACTACAGACCCGGATCAGCTACTCCGGCAAAGAGACGTTGAGCGTTTCCCGCGCCTTCGGCGGCAAGCACTATCGCGTCCGCGCCCAGTACGTTCGCTCCGATCAGACCGGCTCGGTCCCGGCGCAAGCTTCATTTGACGCAACGCTACTGTCTAGCGGCGAACAGCGCGACAACGCCAATGCGGACCCGAACTACCTCACCGTACTCAACCAGCCGTTTTCGGTACAGCTGGATTTGGCAACCCTGCGCGACCTAGCAAAATTGCACGGAAGAATTCCGTTCGATTTCCCTTCGCCGATGACGGGCGGAGCGCTTCATGGATATCTGATGCGGGGCCAAATTTCCATGGTCGCCGGCCGGCGCGCGATCGGCGTCGATTTTAGCGCCGACGGACCGATGCGCGGCCCGCTGCCCGACCATCCGGCGATGACACTCAACGGTTCGATGCGGATGCGTGGGACGGCGTATTATGAAGTTGATTCGGCTCTCTTGCTTGCGCTCGACGCAACGCTAACGATCTCCGGCAATCTTGAAGATCCGAAGAAGGCAACCGCAGTTTCAATTATCTATACGCGGTCCATCCGCGCGGACGCTGCGGCGCCCGCGCTAAAAGAGGCGAGCACCGCAACCACTCACGTGCACCGCTAGCTTAACTCGCTACATTGCCCCGACGAGTTGTACTTCGATTGGGTGCGAAAACGGCACTTCATCCATGTGCACAAAATCGGTAAATGCAAGATGGTTTTGGTGACAGCCAATAAGCATTTCTATGCCGCGTTTCACACTGCCGGTTTCTTCGATATATTTGTTCAGTTTTTTGGTGAAATACGAATGCGGGTCGCGCAGAACTTTGGCGTAATACGGATCTTCAGTCAGGCCTGATGCGTTGAGGCCTTCTTTAGGGACCAGCCATACGAACGATGGATCCTGCCCATGCCGGTACCCGATGAGCAACAACGGTATTGCCCGCGATGAACCCAGCGTCGGCAGAAAGCTACACATTGTGTAAGCATCAAAAGTAATTTCCAAAGGTTCGATGACGGTTTCGACCATGCGTCCCTCTCTCTATTAAAAAAACCGTCCGGCAACACGACCTGCCGAGCGGTTCTTTACGATCATTTTTGCCCCAGTTGGCTTCATGGACCAGGTTTCGCCCCGCGGTCTTTGAGGGACCTGCGAACTTCATGTGAAACCTTTACCGCGCGGGGCGGTGTTGGGACGCGTATGAGCGTCCTCGCGCCACTCCTGAGGGAGTTTATCGTGCCACCTGCTGTTGCCCGAACAGCACGAGAAAAAGCGCCGAAACCGGTGCCGGCCATCGAGCGATTTGAAACCATCGTCGATGAGTTCCAACGCCGGCTTTATGGCTTTGCACTGCGCATGACCGGAAACCGCGAAGACGCTGAAGAGATCGTCCAAGACGCCTTTGTCCGTGCCTACCGCGCGCTGGGCAAAATGTCGCCCGAACAGCGGTCTGAATTGCGCTTGCAACCGTGGCTCTATACCATCACGCTCAATGTCACCCGCAACCGTCTACGCTCCAAAAAGCCGACGAGTGTGGCACTGGACGCGCTGGCAGACCCGGACGCGTTGCTTCGAAACTCTCTCGAAGGTCCGCCCCAGCCAGAGACCATCGTCGAGCGCGATGCCGATATGGCCCTGGTAGAAAAGGCCCTATTACAACTGCCGATGCACCTTCGGGCTGCTGCAACGCTGCGCTTCATCGAAGGGCGCAGTCATCCCGAAATTGCCGAGATTCTCAACCAACCAATCGGTACGGTGAAATCCCACGTGCACCGGGCCGTTCGGATTCTCCGTCGCATTCTTGGCCCGCAGATCGGCCGAATGTTCACCCAAGGAGCTGGTGTCCATGCGTTGTCGTGAAGTTGAAGCGCTCTGGGATGAGCTGCGGGGTGAAGGCATGCCTTCGCTACGCGAGGCCGTCACTTTGCATCTCCACAACTGCCCCCCGTGCCAGGAGCTCTATGAAGAGTACGAGGGTGTTGCCTACTGCCTATCGTGCCTGACGCCGCCCGAACCATCCTGCGATCTCGCCCAGAAAGTGGTCGAGCACATCGCGCAAATCCGCACCAAAATCCGCACCGCGCCGGTCTCGCTAGCCGCCATAGAATCGCCACTCGGGCGGCTCTACGTCGGCTATAAAGAAAATCGCATTACCTTTATCGCCATATGCCGCGGCGAAGGGCTCGACGCCATCTGCGATCAGGTCGAGCGCCGCCTGCGCCGGCCCGTTGTGCCGACACCGCCACCGCACTGGCTCGTTCAAACCATCTCGGACTTCTTCCGGACCTGGAAACTGGATGACGAGCATGTCGATTTAAGCGATCTCACGCCGTTCGAACAGGCCGCGCTAAAAGCTGCCGCTCAAATCCCACCGGGCGAAGTCCGCTCTTACGCATGGGTCGCTCAGGAAATCGGCCGGCCAAAAGCCGCCCGCGCGGTAGGTCAAGCCATGGCGCGCAATCCAATCCCCTTGCTGTATCCGTGCCACCGCGTCGTCGATTCGGCCGGCAAGCTGCACAACTACGGGTATGGGATCGAGATGAAGGCCAGACTTTTGAAGATGGAAGGCTACCCCGCCAAATCGTAAGCATAGCGAGCAGGCAGCCCCTTTTTCTTGAAGGGTCCGCGCTACCAGCATCGCGAAGGGGCTGCCTTGTACGACGTCCGCGGCTCCTCCAGACTAGAGATAGCGGAGGTTAACAGACGGACTAAAGGGAGGTGATCATCGTAACTAGCGACTGTAATATGTGTTCAAACAAAACGATGATTGGAGGTGCGAGCTCTTAAGGCTCGCAATCTCGCAAAACAAGTAACCCTACAGTCCGCCGTCCGCCGCAGGGCGGCTTTTTTTTTGCCATTGCCGGAATACAAAATTTTGCCCAGGGTTCAAGACTAGTGGAGCATAACAGACGGGAACGTGGCTAAGCATGTCCTCATCACCGGGTTTGAGCCGTTCGGCGGCGACAAAATTAACCCGAGTGAACTCGTTGTCCGTAGTCTAGAAGGGCGCCTGATTTCCGGGCGGCTTGTTGTCACCCGTATTCTGCCGGTGGAGACGCGGCCGCTGCGCGAGCGCCTCGAAGAGGCCATCCGGCTGGATTCGCCCGATCTCATTTTGTGCACGGGAGTCGCGGGTGGCCGCAGTTCTGTTGCCCTTGAGCGCGTCGCGGTCAACGTTTTAGACTTTGCCCAAGCCGACAACGTCGGTGTCATGCGCAAAAACGACCCGATTTCACGCGGTGCGCCGGATGCCCGTATTTCAAACTTGCCGTTTGAACGCATCATCGAAGCGTGGACTGAAAACGGCATCCCCGGTTACGTTTCCAATTCTGCCGGAACATATATTTGCAATCAAGCGCTATACGAGACGCTATCCCTGACTGAAAATGCGTCGCCGCCCGTCCTGGTCGGCTTCGTCCATTTCCCATATCTCCCGGCCCAAGCTATTGCGGCCGGAGCCGAGACCCATCCCTCGATGTCTTTTGAATTGATGAAGAGATCGATGGAAATACTCATTGAAATTGTTATTCCGTGGATCGAACATCGGCAGCCCGAGCGCGATCGCCCACCGGCTGCGTCGCAGATGTGGATTCCACGTGGTGTAAAGGAAGTAGAACGCTGAACGACCCACGCATCGTCGCCATCCCCGACATACACGGCCACGCCAAGGGCGAGCACAAACCATATGCCGAGGAACGCCCGATCGCCTACTCTGCCCGGATGCTCTTCCTTTGGTTCTATCATGCGTGCCGTCGCGGGGCCCCACGCTTTATGATGGTTACCGATCATATTAACTATCTAACGTTCGAAGATCCGGCGGCCGTAAATCTGGTACGCCGTGCGCTTAAATTAGCCGAGGCCGGTGATCTGTACGGCGCAGCCGAAACAGCCGGAGTCGACGTTGCGCATGCCGCCGTTGTATCTGAGGGAATGCGCAAAGGAATGCGCTTTTCAATCGGCGCTGAGGTGGATAACGATCCCCGCGCGAGACCCGATGCGCAAAATATTGTCGATGCAATGAAGCCCGACGGCATGATTCGGTCGGTGCATTTCCTCACGATTGAGCACCCCGAGAAAGGCCCCGATTTCGCGTGGGCATTTGACAACCCGGACTTCGTTGCCCTGTACGATCATGTCGGCACGGAAAAAACGTGGGAACTCTATATGGCGACGCTACTCGATGCCATCGAGAAACTTCCCGGACAAATTGTCGGGCATTTTTATGTTCCCGCGCTGTACGGGCATTGGCCCGCGCAGGCAACGCTTGAGAAGTACGAAGACCAACTCTTGGATGCTTGCGCCGAGCGCGGCATGGCCATAGAAATCAACGCGCGCTTCCTCTATCGCGATTATCCGGAAGACCAGCAACGCAAATATCTCGATGCGCATCGCCGTTTGCTCAAAAAAGCGAAAGCGAAAAATGTTGGGATCGCAATTGGATCCGACGCGCATAGCCCGAAAGATCAAGGCAATTGCTTCGATCAGATTCTCAAACTGCTCGACGATGCCGAGATCAACGAATTGGTCTTCCCGGTAAACGGACGCCTCGCACGTGTCGCGCTCCGCGCCACCAAAGAACATCTCGAACAAAAAGCAGCGACCTCTGAGGCGCCGCTTGCCGGCAGCAGCATCAGCGGATTTAGCCGCGCTGAGTTGACCGTTCTCAACAACGGCATCGAACCCGAAGACCTCGATCCGGCTAAGGTGAAGGTTAAAGCGAAGGCGCGCACCGCCGCGATGAAACTTCGCGACGCGGCAAATGCAAAAGCCGCCAAAGAAGCGGCTAAAGAAGCCAAGGCACAGGAACGCGCCGATAAGATTGCCGCAGGCAAGGCCGCGTCTCTCGAAGCCAAACTTGCTAAAGAAGCTGCCAAAGCGGCACAAAAAGTTGCAGCAACCGTTGCAAAAGCGGCCGCTGCGGCCGCTAAAGCCATGAAGATCGTCAAAAAACCGATTGCAAAAGTTGTCGCAAAACCCCCTGCAAAGCCGGCTCCCAAAGCGGCGGTAAAGCCGACGGTCAAAGTTGCTGCTAAAGCCGCGAAGCCGGCTCCAGTCAAAGCAAAAGCAGCGGCTGCTAAAGCGCCCGCTCCAAAAGTAAAACCGGTACCAAAACCACTTCCTAAAGCGGCGCTTAAAGGCAAGGCACCAGGCAAGACGCCTCCCAAGGCGGCCAGCAAAACCGTAGGCAAACCGGCCGCAAAGGCGGTCGCGAAATCCGTCAAGCCTGCTGCGAAACCCGCTGCGAAACCCGCTGCGAAGGCGGTCGCCAAAAAGGCGGCGCTTCCGATTAAAAAAGCAGTGGCCGCAAAAGCGGCGCCGAAAAAACCCGTCGGGAAAGCGCCGGTTAAAGCTGCGGCAAGACCCGCCGCGAAGCCGGCCGCCAAAGTCGCCGCCAAGCCCAGCGGAAAAGCACTGCCTGCGAAAAAGCCCGTGCCGGCTGCGAAAAAACCCCCGGCCAAAGCAGCTAAGCCGGTTGCTCCGGCAAAAAAAGCGCCCGTGAAGAAAGATACATCAAAGAAGAAACCACCGCCAAAACGCCGTTAACTATGTAGGAGAGTGGAATGTCAGACATTTCGCGCGTTCGAAACATCGCTTTCGTCGGCTCGCATCATGCGGGTAAAACCACTCTCGTCGAATCCATCCTCGCGCACTGCGGCGCGATCGGACGCAGAGGGTCGGTTATCGAAGGCACGGCGACTACAGATTATGAACCGGAATGCATAGCCCACGCACAGTCAACGTGCGTGGGCTTTGCACATGCGACGTGCAACGATATCGAAATCACCATGATCGATTGTCCCGGCTTTGTTGATTTCCTTGAAGAAACCAAGCTCGCACTGGCGGGCGCGGACGCAGTGGTTATCGTCATCGAGGCCGACCCGTCGCGCATCGCTCATACAAAATCGCTAGTCGACTTTATCGAATCGCGAAAAATTCCGCATCTATTTGTCATCAATAAGCTCGATCGTCCCGGGACGGATTTTGAGGGCACGCTGGCCGCGCTACAAGCGAACTACGGGCGTCATATTGTAGCCGAGCAGTGGCCCGTCGGCAGTGCCGAACAGTATAAAGGCTACATCGATCTGGCTGAAATGAAAGCCTACACCTATGAAGGCACGGGAGAAAAGGCCTCGGAGATTCCGGCCGCCCTGGCCGGCGCAGCAGACGCCGCGCGCGGCCAGCTTCTCGAGGCGCTTAGCGACTTCGACGATCATCTTATGGAAGAGTTGCTCGAGGGCGTTGAGCCGCCGCTCGAGGAGATTGAAAGAGATCTCTGTGAAGAGTGTTCGCACGATCAGATTATTCCCGTGCTTGTTGCCGCTGGGGTGCACGGTTACGGCACCGCTGCGCTGGTGGATGCCATTGCAAAATGGTTTCCTTCGCCCGAGGCCGCCAGTCAAGTTGATGCCGAAGGCTGCCTCATCGACATCAAAACGCACGGGCCCGTCATCGCACTCGTTATCAAGACATTCATTCATCCGCAATCGGGCAAACTTTCGGTGGTGCGTATTCTTTCAGGCACCATCAAAGCAGATGCCAGCCTCACCAACATCTCACGCGGTGGTGAGAAAGTACGCTCCGGCGGATTATTCCGGCTCCAAGGCAAGAAGCAAGAGGCCATTCCCCAAGCGGGCCCTGGCAGCATTGTGGCGATTGCCCGGCTCGAAACCGTACACACAGGCGACACCCTGACGACCGACATTTTCAAGATTCTTCTTGCGCATGTGCCGATGAACGAGCCGACATTTGCCATCGCGATTCGACCCAAAGAGCGGTTGGATGAAGCAAAGATCTCACAAATGCTCAATCGCATATTAGATGAGGATCCTTCGCTGCGCTTGTCCCGCGCGGAGTTCACAAACGAGCTTCAGTTGCTGGGGCACGGCGAGCAACATGTCACCACGGCCGTAGAACGCTTGAGCCGTAAGTATAACGTCGCCATCGAGATGCATCCGCCGGCCATCCCGTACCAAGAAACGATCACCTCGGGCACCGAAGTGCACTCGCGCTATAAACATCAAACCGGCGGCCACGGCCAATTCGGAGATGTTTGGCTGCGGATCGAACCCCGGGAACGCGGCCATGGTTTTAGCTTTGAAGAGAAAATTGTGGGCGGAGTTGTCCCCCGGCAGTTCTTTCCGGCCGTGGAAAAGGGCGTCCGCGAGGCGCTTCTCAAGGGTCCGCACGGATATCCGATCACCGATCTCCACGTCGTTTTATATGACGGGTCCTATCACAACGTTGATTCCAGCGAGCAGTCATTTAAAACCGCGGCCGCCATGGGCATGCGGGACGGTCTGCCCAAATGTGGCCCCGTCGTGCTCGAGCCCATCGTGCGCGTCCAGACTCGGGTGCCGACCCACTTCACGTCGGCCGTGATACAACAGCTGACCGGTAAACGCGGACAAATTCTGGGAATGAACCCTTCGGAGCAGGCGGGGGTCGATATTGTGGAAGCCGATGTCCCACAAGTCGAGCTGGCGCGTTATATAACCGAACTTCGAACGGCGACTCAGGGCCTGGGTACCTACACGTGGCGGCACGAACGCTTTGATCCCGTCCCCTCGAAATGGGTAGGACCGAAAGCCGCAGTTTAGAAAACACCGCGAGCCTGCAGATGCGCGCCTCCGTGCGCGCGATTGGCTTTTTTTTGGAGGATCGAGTTTGAATAGGTTGCTTGCCGCCCTCGCGCTGGGCGCACTTCTTGCCGGTTGCACGAAAGCTGGGACCCAAACCGCAGAGGGCGGATCTCGAAACTCCGGCACACAACCTGGCACGGTCCGGGTCGGCATTCAGAGCGAACCCAAAAATCTGAATCCGATTCTGGCTTCAAATACCACCGACGGTATGGTGGCAGCCTTCATGTTCGATTTCCTCGTCACTGCCGACGCCAAAGGAAATCCGCAACCGGATCTTGCCAACCCCGTTCCTACCCTGGAAAACGGCGGCATCAGCAAAGACGGTCTGACCGTCACGTATCACCTCGTCAAAAATGTGAAGTGGCACGATGGGGTGCCGTTTTCGAGCAAAGACGTGAAGTTCTCGTGGCAAGCGGTTATGAACCCGAAGAACAACACGACCTCACGCAACGGCTATGATAAAGTCGCCAGCGTCGATACCCCGGATGCGAATACGGTCGTCTTTCACCTCAAGCAAAAATATGCGCCGATTGTGAACACACTGTTCGCGGAGAGCGACAATCCAATTTGGGTTGTTCCGGAGCATATTCTCAGCAAGTATCCCGACATTAATAACTTGCCCTATAACAGCGAGCCCGTCGGGACAGGCCCCTTTAAGATTGCGAAATGGGAGCGCGGCGACAACATTACGATGGTTCGCAATGATGACTACTTTCTGGGCAAACCCAAACTCGACAAAGTGGTCATTAAAGTTATTCCAGATGAAAACACGACCATCAACGAACTAAAGACCCACGACATCGACTGGATGTTTGAAGCCTCGCCCAACACGTGCGATCAGCTCAAGAATGTCAAGGAAATTAACATTCCAGCAAGTACCGTGGACGGTTACGAAGGCGTGCTGCTCAACATTAGCCATCCGTTCCTTACCGACAAAAAAGTCCGGCAAGCAATCGCCTACGCGATTAACAAAAAAGAACTCGTCGACAAGCTGACCTGCGGAACCCAAAAGATTGCCACCGAAGATCATCCCGATTTTATGTGGGCGCACAACCCGAACGTCACGCAATATCCCTATAATGTGCAAAAAGCTCGCCAACTGCTGCAAGAAGCCGGATTCACAGCTGGCCCGAACGGCATCATGCAAAAGGGCGGCCAACCGCTCTCGCTGCTCGGCGTTACGAATAATTCAAACACGACGCGTCGTAAACTAGCCGTGCTCGTGCAAGAAGAATTAAAACTCGCCGGCATCGACATGCAGATCAAGACCTACACGGGTTCGCAACTCTTCGCCCCCGCGGGTGAAGGCGGCATCCTCCAACTCGGTAAGTACGACTTGAGTTTCTCGGGCTGGTATGCCGGCATCGATCCCGATGACTCGTCGCAATTCTTCTGCAAGATGGTCCCTCCGGGCGGCTACAACTACACACGTTACTGCAACCAGGCGATGGAAGCGGCGCAAAACGACGCACTCACGCACTACGACGTTCCGAGCCGCACGGCAGCGTACCACAAGGTGGAAGGCTTGCTCGCCGACGACTTGCCGCAAATCTTCTTCTGGTGGGTTCACCAAGCTCAGCCAATCAACAGCGATCTTAAGGGTTTCGACCCCAATCCTGTCACCGAAAGTTGGAATGCGTACACGTGGAGTATTTAGGCTCAGGTGATTCGCTAAGCCGGATTCCGGAACTCAATTGGCTGCGCAAAGTTATCTCTGAACGCGCGCTCACGCGAGGGGACTACGTCCTCTCGGGTGGGGCGCGTAGCGATTACTACATCGATAAATTCAAACTGTTCTCCGACCCGCACATCTTGCGGCGCATTGCCCGCATGTTCGTGCCGATCATCTCCGAATGCACGCCGGATTTAATTGGAGGCACCGAACTTGGCGGCGTCATTATTGCAACCGCCGTTTCGCAAATGACGAATCTCCCAATGATCGTGGTTCGCAAACAACCCAAATCCTACGGCGCATTTCCAGATGAATACGTCGAGGGCGCGTACAGCGCGGGCCAAAAGGTGCTCTTACTTGAGGACGTCGTGACAAGCGGGCGCGAGCTCATGGCATCACGCGGCCGGCTGGAAGAACTCAACCTCACCGTGACCATGTATGCGGTCATTAGCCGCGGCCTCGCACCGGTGAATTCCTTGATCCAATTCTCCCTACCCCGCGGCCGCCCCCAAACCGAAAACTAACCCGCTTTCCCGAGTGTCGCGGCTGGTGAGGTTGTGGGTTTGCATGCTCCCCTCCGAGACATTCAAAAAACCGCATCGTGCGGTTTTTCTATTCGACCGCTTTTCGCAAAGACCAAAGGAAGTTGCCATCCTGGCAATTTGCGAAAAGTCTCACGCTCAGAGGGAAGCATACAAACCCACAACCTCGGCAGTGCCACCCTGAGCCGCGCACTTGTCACCCTGAGCCCGTCGAAGGGTGGTGTACCAGCGGTGTTTTTCTTTTACCACCCTTCGACAAGCTCTGGGTGACACCGGAGTAGTTCGGGGCCAGTACATTAGCGCTAATCCGGTG
>JALYIF010000104.1 GCA_030775925.1 Vulcanimicrobiota bacterium
CGACTATAGCTAGAGATAGCCACCAGCCAAGCCGGGGCCGGAACCATCGAGATAACCGCCAAGCCGCATACTAGGGTTATCCCGGCGCCGGGCACCCGGTCCTTTCGGCGCCGGGGCCAACCGCCGGAGGGTTTCCAAATGACTTTCGCATCGTCGTTAGGCCAGAACCGCGGAGTTTCGCGTCCCGAGCCAAGTGGCGAGATCGGTCTTTTGCGTGATGTATCGGCCCGAACGGAGTTCGTCACGGAATTCTCCGAAGGTTCCGAACGCTTCGGCAAAAGCGTCGTGCTTGTGGATCGATTCGTAATTCACTTGCGTAGCGGTGATAAACGAATCGCCGGGCACGTCCGCGTATACCTCGAGCGACCGCGCCAAGATGCCGCGCACGACGTCCTCTACGAATTTCGGATTGTGGTGCGCCTTGTTCACGATGAAAAATTCATCGGGACGTTTGAGAAGGTCGTACGTTTCGCTCGACATCGAATTTTCGACGATCTCCACCAGATCTTCGGCTCGAACGACCTCTTGATGCGCATCGTCGACACCAATTAAGACTGAGCCTCGGCCGCGCTGGTTGTGGGTCGCCACCGGCAATGCATCCAGCGCGCGCTTGGCCTCTTGCGGCGAGAAGCCTGCCGATTGCAATTCACCCATGCTGTGTTCGCGCACCATGAGTTGCGCGCACGGGCACGCCGTCATTCCTTCGGCTTCTACACCAATCACGCGGCGAGAGCCGCTTTCATCGGCATGCGCAATCCCAACAAGCGTATATGTTTCCTCGCCACGCTTACCGCTCACCGGAGTCCAGCGTTCCAAACCGAAGTCAGCGCGCAGGCGCACATCAGCGCGGACGGCCCTTTGCGATTTCACAACTTCTCGCGCGATTGCATCAACCAAGCCTTCAATGCGCGCGGGTGCGTCCTGGCGAGCTAAGACATCGAGGGTGGCTTCCTCAAGGATTTCGCTAAACCGCGACATGTGCACGCCGGCTTTGTCGGGCGCGAGGTCGGCCACCATCGCAAATTCGCCGTTGAAGACCCGCTCCTGTCCGTCGATGCTCAAATGCACGATGCGCCGTACTCGCGACACGCCTACCCGGCTCAGAGACAGCCTGATTTCGGGCGCTTCTTCCTGACGGTTGGCACTAAAGTGGAGCGCCCGCGCTTTTTTAGCGACGCCGTTTGATCCAACGGCAGCCGCACGCTCGGCGAATTCCGGTGCAATCTCCGCAAGCGGGATAAGATTGTAAGCACGCTCAGATAGTTGCGCGTGCACAAAATCGTCGTCATAGGTCAAGATATCGATATCAATAAGCCGTGCGCTGAGTTTTTTGACGCCCGCCCTGCCGACTGCGACCTCCACGTCGCGCGCAAATCGCTCGAACTCCCCACGGTTTAACTGGGTGCGCAGCGCCGCCGCGACATTCAAGAATGCCGGACCTTCAACTCCGCCCGCGGGGGCCGTTTCATAAAACGAAGAGGTTGCCACGACTTCGCACTTGGCGCGCAATCGTTGCACGGTCGTTAAGATGTTTGACTGGCGGTCGCCGAGATTGGAGCCGATTCCGATGTGGACGTAGTGCATGCCCGGGAAGGCTTCCAGCCTCGCATCATGTGGCGCCTGCTTGGCCGCTCATTCGGCAATTCGTGCGGGTCGACGCTCATTTATTAAAGGGAGCTTAGGATTTAATGAGGAGCCGGTCGGATTTATGCATCAACGCCCCTTGCTCGACCCTAAAAGCAACTGAGCCCTCAAAATAACGATCCCGATACACCTCCTATAGGGAGCATTTGCTCCTCTTCTTGGGAGACACGCTATGCGGCTGTCTACTTTCTGCTTTCTCCTCAGCATCCTGACGCTTGCCGGTACCACCTCTGTCCCTGCCCCGGCCGCCGCTGCCACGCGGCTTGCACCTGCCGATGAATATTTCGGCCGTCTCAAAATGAGCATCCTGGGGATTCGCAACCAGCTTGCCGCTCTTGAAATAAAAGCCGGCTTCCGCGGCGAGAATCGGAGCGCACTCCTGGGTCAAGCGACATTCATTGAAGATGCCATGCGCGAATGGTCTGCGAAATATCCCGGCGATCCATGGATTCCCAAGTTCCGCCATCGCCTCTCGGTAGTCTACGTAAGGATTGCCGCGCTGCGATGACCAAAACGTGATGCGGGATGCCGCATCACACATGCGCGTCGTAATACCTGGGTCTCCGCCGCGTACGTTTACGCAGCCGTCCCAGGTGCTGCGCGCCGACACCGCCGACCAGGTCCACGAAGCGCTCGCAATCGCAGAGCGGGCCCTTGCAGACGGCAAGTACTGCGCCGGATATCTTTCTTACGAACTGGGGGCAGTGTTCGCGTCGCTTCCCGTCCGGCAACAGCGCAAATTGCCGCTGCTTGCGCTCGGCATCTACGCGGCGCCCGACCAGCACCTTCCAATAGTAATCGAAGACGATTTTGCGCTTGGAACCTTACGGCCGCGGATCGAGCGTCATGCGTACGACGCTGCTTTGAGAGCCATCGCGAATGCAATTTACGATGGCGATGTTTATCAAGTCAACTATACCGTTCCGTTTGATTTCGCATTTTCGGGTGATCCGTATGCGCTTTTTTGCGCGCTACTCCGAACGTCCGGCGTTTCCAACGCCGCGTACGTGGAAGACACCAATATGGCACTCGTTTCTCTCTCACCCGAGCTGTTCTTAAGTCTTGAAGGCGCCGCGGTGCGAACGATGCCAATGAAAGGTACTTCGCCGCCGGGGCACGCGCACGACTTAACAACCCCCAAAAACCGCGCCGAACATCTCATGATTGTTGACTTATTGCGCAACGATCTGCATCGCGTTTGCAACTCAGTCGAAGTCCCTGCCCTCTACACGCTGGAAAAATACCCTACGTTTGAAACGATGACGTCGACCATTGCCGGCACGCTCCGCCCAGATTTCACGCTATCCAAGCTTTTGGCGGCGGTATTCCCGTGTGGAAGTATAACGGGTGCGCCCAAACGCGCGGCCATGCAGGTAATTGAGTCGCTCGAACCGCATGCACGCGACGCCTATACGGGCAGCATTGGATATATGGGGCCCGACGGAACAGGGCGATGGAACGTTGCAATTCGCACGCTGCAGCTTGATACAAGCGTGGCGCGAGGGCGCCTGGATATCGGCGGTGGCATCGTCGCCGACTCGCAACCGCAGAACGAGTGGGATGAAATCCTGATAAAATCGCGGTTCGTCGCCCGCTATGCCCGCCCGTTTGAACTCATCGAAACGTTTTTATGCGGCACGCCGCAGCTCCACTTGCATCTGCAGAGACTTGGAATTTCGGCCAAACACTTTGACATTCCATTTGATGCGCGTGCCGTAGGCTTGCAGGTTGAGCGGCTGGGGCAGCTCGATGCCACCCTCGTTCGACTGAGCCTGCAGTGGGATGGCCAGGTCGGGCTCGAAACCAGGCCTTATCAAAGCACGTTACTTCCCGTTCGCATTTGCCTGAGCGCAAAACCCGTCTCCTCAAGCGATCCGCTGCTTGCATTCAAGACCTCGTGGCGCAGCGCGTACGACCGCGCTTTTGCATATGCGCAAGAACGCGGATGCTTTGATGTGGTATTTTGCAACGAGCGCGCAGAACTCACGGAGGGATCCCGAACATCACTCTTTGTTGAAAGCAACGGCAAGCTTTTTACCCCACCGCTGCACTGCGGCGTTCTGCCGGGAATTCTACGGCAAACACTGCTCGAGCAAGGACGCGCCCGTGAAAAAGTGCTATATGAGGAAGACCTCCTGGAAAGCGACGGCGTCTACGTCGGAAACGCGGCCAGGGGATTGTTGCGGGCGGAATTTGTGAAAGAGTTAAGCGGTGTCTGAAGCCTTGATGTATCCTTATGTCATTCAGCCGAAAACCGTCCCGGCGATTTGGGGCGGCAATGCGTTGGTGAAGCAGTTTGGAAAGCCCGGCAGCCCGACGAGCGCGCTGGGTGAATCGTGGGAATGCTGGGATGAGAACCGGATCGAAAACGGGCCGCTCGCGGGCACATCGATCGCGCAACTGCGCAGCGAGTTGGGGCAGCGCTTCTTAGGAAACCTCGATGCCGGCCAACTCTTTCCCATTCTGACCAAGATTATCGATGCCCGCGGCGCGCTCTCAGTGCAGGTCCATCCCGACGACGCCTATGCCCAGCGGGTGGAACATCAACGGAACGGCAAGACCGAGTGCTGGTACGTGCTTGATGCGCAAGCCGGTGCAGAACTCGTGCTTGGCTGGAATAAGGACACGACGCGTGAGGAGTACGAGCGACGAGTTGCCGATGGATCGCTCGGCGAAATTTTGCGTCGAGTGCCCGTCCAGCGCGGCGATGCATTCTATCTCCCAGCGGGAACGCTGCATGCAATCGGCGCCGGAATCGTCATTTTCGAGACCCAGCAAGCCAGCGACTTAACCTATCGCATTTTTGACTGGAATCGCGTCGATGCAGACGGGAAAGCTCGGGAACTGCACGTGCAGAAAGCCGGAGACGTGCTGGATTTTCACAAGTGTACCGCCGGAGCAATTGACGAACTCCGCTATCAATTCGAGGGGCTCGATCGTACCGCGCTTATAGCCGATCCTCGCTTTTTGGTTGAACGCCTCCACCTCACACAGTCTGTGCAGACCATCCACACGGAAGGACGGCCGCTCATTTTCATGGCGCTCGCGCACGGGCTCGAACTTGCAAGTGACGACGGGACCGCGCACTTGCGTCCATACCAAACCGCACTCGTTCCGGCCGATGCAGGCCGTGTTCGGGTGTCGTCTCAAACTGCCACAACGGCGATGTTCGTGACGCCGCCGGCGCGTGCGGATGCTATGCCAGAGCGTCTCGCCAGCGCCGGTATTCCGGCGGAGCGTATCGAGCAATTTATGCGGCAGTTCCAAGCCTAGCATTGCGGAGGTGCTGAAGCGCATTTGGGTCGGTTCAATCGCCTATTGCTTCATCTTTTTCGCGCTTGGCGCCGATCGTTACATCGCGCATCGCTCCGCAGAAGACCTCGGAATCTTTTACCAATCGATTGCAAGCGTATTCGGCGGATTTCACAACACGATTGAAGGCGCGAGCCATTTTACGGTCCATTTCTCCCCCATTCTCTACCTGCTGGCGCCGCTGGTGTGGCTCACTCACTCACCCTTTCCCCTCATTGCCATTCAGGCCGCGGCAAATGCGTGCGTTGCGCCGGCGCTTTTTCTGATCGCGCGCAAGCGCGTGGACGAACGCACGGCGGCCTTGATCGCAACGGTCGCCTTTTTGTATCCGCCTCTATGCGGTGTTACGTTTACCGACTTTCACGAAAATGGACTTGTGCCGGCAGCGATTGTCTGGCTGCTTTACGCGCTCGATGCCCGCAAATTCGGATTGGCGCTGCTCTTTGCGCTTGCAGCGCTCAGCATCAAAGAAGATCAAGCACTGTTCGTTGCACTGCTTGCGTTCGGAGCGTTCTTCTACTACGGGCGAAAAGGCGATGCAAAAGGGCAGCGCTGGGCCATCGCAACGCTGTGCCTATCGATCGTAACATTTATCGGGTATTTCGAAGTCGTGCGGCCCCTCGCGGGAGCGACAGGCGGCTGGCATCCCAGCGTCTTCTATACGCAGACCAAACCCGAGGCCGTCGTGAGCCTTTCGCGTGCGCTCAGCGACCGGCTCGGATATCTTCTCCTAGCATTCGCGCCGCTGGCCTTCTTGCCGCTGCGCTCGCCTGTTGCACTGTTGGCCGTTGCTCCGTTCGCCGAAATCCTACTCTCACGCGCACCGGTCACCTATACGATGGGACAACATTACGCCGCGGTCTGGATACCGTATGTACTGGTTGCCTTTGTGCTTGGAGCGTGTACGCTATACCGCTCGCGCCCGCGCGCGGGTGCTCGCACCGTCCTCGCCTGCATGGCGGTGTCCATCCTTGTCTTCTTGGTGGCCAACCCTTTGCACCCACGCTATTTTTTGCGCATGCCGCAAGCCCGGGACGCCCAACTCGACGCATTCCTCGCGCGTTTGCCAAGCAACGCCGAGATCGGTACGCAAGAAGAGGCCTACACACACATGGGTTTCTTTCCCGGCGCAACGCTTGGCATGGAGCAGTACCCGCAATTTGCGCTGTTCGACTGGCAGTATCCTGAGTCAAATTGGGTCATACGCGACGGACCGAAAATTCAAGAGGACGTCATCCGCAAGCGCTATCGCGTTGTCCGCGCAACTGAGGGGATTGTGCTGTATGAGCGCATCGGGGCGAAACCAGCCGATGCGGCTAGGACTAATCCTTCGTGGTAACCAGCGCCGGACGGACTCCATTGGTATAAAAGCGGTTAGCTTCGAGCGCGGTTACGGCGGGGCTGCACAGGTAGCCTTGGTACGTATCGCATCCTGCATCTCGCAGAAAGCCAAGCTGCCCGGCGGTTTCCACCCCTTCAGCCACAACGCGCAAGCCTAGGCTGTGTCCAAGCGCAATCACCGACAAAATGATTGCTTCCGTCGCGTGGTCTTTCCCGATATCGTTGATAAAGACGCTGTCAATTTTTAGCGATGTGACGGGCAAATTCTTCAAGTAGAAAAGCGAGTTGTAGCCGGTACCAAAATCATCGATGG
>JALYIF010000105.1 GCA_030775925.1 Vulcanimicrobiota bacterium
TCCGTGACCGTAGAGCACGCCGGGAACTTTACCCACCGTGCGAAGCGCGTTGGATTTGGTAGTTCCCGCGCCGTCACGTGATTCAATGGCGAGGGTGAGATCTTTGGTAGACACTGGTAACTCCTTAGTGTACCGGGACAAGTGGCGGCGCTAATAGTTCTTCTTCATTGAAGAGTTCCGACACGGACCGGTTGGTGGTGATGCGATTGATCGCATCGGCTAAAATCTGAGCAATCGAGAGAACTTCGAACTTCGGATGGTTCTCTAGTTGCGGGAACGGAATCGTATTGGTCACGATCACTTTTTCGATCGGCGATTTCTCGAGAACCGAAATCGCCTCGCCTGCGAAGATGCCATGAGTCGCAACCGTATAGACCTTGGTTGCACCGCGTTCAAGAATCGCTTCGGCCGCTTTTGCGAGCGTGCCGCCGGTCGAAATCATGTCATCGACGATGACGGCGATCTTGCCCTTGACATCGCCAACGATGTCGGTTACTTCGGAAACATCAGGTTCGGGGCGCCGCTTGAAAACAATGGCCAGCGTGCTATTGAGGCGCTTAGAGAAGAGCTCGGCGCGATGTACGCCGCCGGCATCGGGTGAAACGACAACGATCTTGTTGTCGCACAGTCCCTCTCGTTTAAGATAGTTGCATAGGGTTGGCATCGCCATTAAGTTATCAACGGGGCCGTCGAAGAAGCCCTGAATTTGGGCAGCGTGCAGGTCGAGGGTTACGACCCGCTTGGCGCCCGAAATCTTCAGTAAGTTGGCGATCACCTTGGCGGAGATCGGCTCGCGCCCTTTGGTCTTCTTATCTTGCTTTGCGTACCCGTAATATGGAATGACCACGGTGATACGCGATGCTGAGGCACGCTTGAGCGCATCGATCATGAGCAATAGCTCGATAATCGAGTCATTGACGCTGTTCCCGTTGGGCGCCTGACACGTCGATTGGACGACAAAAACTTCCGAACCGCGCACGTTCTCGCTGATTTCGACGCGGCATTCCTCGTTTTTAAATTTCGAAACCAGCGCCTTGCCCACGTGAAGCTTGAGGCACTTGGCGATATCCTGGGCCAACTTCGGATTCGAATTTCCGCTAAAAATGAGGGGGGTGTGGCTCAAGCAGTTGGTCTCCGGGCGCAGAGTGGAAGAGGGAATGGCTTGTTTGGTGCTGTTCTTATGGAAACCCTGGGTGCAACGGGACAGAGTGCGCTGGGGTATTAAGGATAGTTATGGCCGCGAACAAATTCGAGCTGGTGTCCCCATTTGCGCTGGCGGGCGATCAACCCAAGGCGACCGATGAGCTCGCCTGGGGCGTCCGCGAGGGGCAGAAGATGCAGACCCTCCTCGGGGTGACCGGCAGCGGCAAGACCCTCGCCATGGCCCGGGTGATCGAGCTGGTCCAAAAGCCGACCCTCGTGCTCTGCCACAATAAGCTCCTCGCCGCCCAGCTGTGTGCGGAGTTTCGGGACTTTTTTCCGAACAATGCGGTGGAGTATTTCGTCTCATACTTCGACTACTATCAGCCTGAAGCATATATCGCCCATACCGACACCTATATTGAAAAGGACAGTTCGGTCAACGATGAGATCGAACGGTTGCGCCATTCGGCTACGCAAGCGCTCCTGACCCGTCCCGACACGCTCATCGTGGCATCGGTATCGTGTATCTACGGTTTGGGATCGCCCTCGGACTACATGGAGCTTTCGCTTCAATTGAATTTGGGCGATGAGATTAACCGTGATGTGCTGCTGCGCAAACTGGTCGACATGCAGTATCGCCGGAATGATCTCACGCTGGTTCGCGGCACCTTCCGCGTGCGTGGCGATACGCTCGAATACGTCGGGGTCGAAGAAGAGCTTGTCCACCGTATTGAATTTTTCGGCGATCAAATCGAGGCCATTAATGTTGTCAACATTCTCACTGGTGAATATGTTGAGTCCAAAGATCGTCTCATGATCTTCCCGGCCAAGCATTTCATTACGCCGGATGAAAAATTGCAGCGCGCGATTCGCTCGATCGAGGACGAGCTGGCCGACCGGTTGCGCTACTTTAAAGAAAACGGGAAATTGCTAGAAGCGCAGCGCTTAGAGATGCGCACGCGCTACGACCTGGATATGCTGCGCGAGGTCGGCTACTGCAATGGAATTGAAAACTATTCTCGCCACCTGACAGGACGAGAACCCGGCGCAACGCCGTCATGCCTGATCGACTTCTTTCCCAAGGATTGGCTCCTGTTTGTGGACGAGTCGCACGTTTCGCTGCCGCAGGTTCACGGCATGTACGGGGGAGACAAATCCCGCAAGACATCGCTTGTCGAACACGGCTTTCGGCTTCCGAGTGCACTCGATAACCGGCCCTTGACCTACGAAGAGTTCGACGCGCACCTCAACCAAGTAATTTACGTATCGGCAACGCCCGGTACGTACGAGGTCGGACGCTCAACGCAAGTTGTTGAGATGATCATTCGCCCCACCGGTCTGGTCGATCCAGAAGTCGAAGTGCGGCAAACTCGCAATCAAGTCGACGACTTAATGGAAGAAATTCGCAAGCGTGTGATCGTCAAAGAGCGCGTCTTGGTCACCACGTTGACGAAGAAAATGGCGGAAGACCTCACCGATTTTCTCATCGAGAGCGGACTCAAATGCCGCTATCTTCATAGTGAAGTAGACACACTGGAGCGCATCGCGATTCTACGCGATCTACGTTTGGGAACGTTCGATGTGCTAGTGGGTATCAATCTCCTTCGCGAAGGTTTGGATTTGCCCGAAGTCTCTCTCGTCGGCATTCTCGATGCCGATAAGGAAGGCTATTTGCGCAGTGGCACGTCGCTGATTCAAACGATCGGACGCGCGGCTCGCAATGTCGAGGGCAAGGTTAT
>JALYIF010000106.1 GCA_030775925.1 Vulcanimicrobiota bacterium
ATTGAAGGCCGCAAAGCGGTGCAAATTGTCGCCGACTCCTACGGACAAGCGCTGTACCGAGTCAACGCCAAGGAGCCAAGCACCGTCACGATTACCGAAGAAGATGTGAATGCCGTGGTGCAAGCGAGCCGCTTAGTGCAGCACACGGTGGTCAAGGGGCGTCCGGTTCGCGAGGTCGGAAAAACGTTTGGGCTTGGCGTCATGCACTATTTGGGAAGCATCATTGAGATTGAAGCGGTTGCCTTTACCGCGGCAGAACCGCGCAAAGGTACCGTTCGCTTTAATGACACGGCTGGTTCGATGGCCAAGGACAGTGTGTTTAATGCCGCAGCCGTCGTGCGCTCGGTCTCGGGCCTCGATCCCGCAGACTACGACGTGCACATCAATGTCATTGGAGGCGGCAACATCGATGGTCCCTCTGCCGGCCTCGCAATTTTCATGGCACTATACTCCGCGTTGACCAAGACGCCACTGCCGCAAGATATTGCCATAACCGGAGAACTTTCAATTCAAGGCAAAGTCCGGCCGGTGGGCGGCGTGATCGAAAAGCTCTACGCGGCGCGCCAGGCAGGCATGCGTGCTATGATCGTTCCCAAAGAAAACCTGCGCGAAATTGACGCAGGTCTCTCCGGTATCGAGATCATCCCGGTGGATTCCATCGAACAGGCCTTCCGCGCCCTTTCTGTCCACAAGAAATCCACAACTCCATACACAAGGCCGGTCCCGCGTACGCGCCGCAGTTCTACAGTTCGTTAATGGCGCTTACAAATATGCCGGTCATCGACCGTATTCCACCGCAGAATCTGGAAGCCGAGATGGCGCTCATCGGCTCGATTCTTGTCGACCGCGAAATCATGGCCGTCGTCGCCGAAATCGTAAAGCCGCAAGATTTTTACGCCCACGTTCACGAGTCCATCTATCAAGCAATCGTTCAGCTTTACGATCGCGGCGAACCGCTGGATAAGATTTCAGTCTCTGAAGAACTCAAGCGTCGTAGCATTTTGGAAAAAGTCGGCGGCTTATCGTATCTTTCGTCTTTGATGGACACCGTGCAAAGCGCAGCGTCGGCCACCTACTACGCAAAAATTGTTCGTGAGAAATCAACGCTACGTGGCTTGATTCACGCAGGCACGCAGATTTCCCAGATCGGTTTTGAGGGTGAAGAAGACGTCGACGGCGCGCTCGATACGTGCGAGCAGCTCGTCTACGAAGTGGGCACGCATCAGCTGGGCGGCGAGTTTACGCAAGTAAACCGGCTGCTTAAACCGGCATTCGAACAGATTGACCGCCTTTTTCACAGCCGCGGCGATCGAACGGGCTTTACGACCGGATTTCGCGACATCGATGCGATGACCACCGGTTTACAACCCGGCAACTTTGTAATCATCGCAGCTCGTCCTGGTATGGGTAAAACTTCTCTTGCCTTGAACATGGCAGCTGCAGCCGCAGAAGCCGAGCATCAGCCGGTCGCATTCTTCTCGCTTGAAATGACCAACGATGAATTGGTGCAGCGCCTGATTTGCTCCGAAGCACGCCTGAATTCAATTGATCTACGCAAAGGGAATATCAAGCCGCACCAGTGGGAAGAGATTTCGCGGGCCATGGGCGTGCTCAACGAATTACCGATCTTCCTTGACGATCAAGGTGCCATTACGGTTTCTGAGATTCGCAGCCGTTGCCGCCGCTTGAAGTCCGGAAATGGTTTGGGCGCGGTTTTTATCGACTATCTCCAACTTGTGCGCCCGGTTCTCACGACGAAGAGTGGCAATCGTAACGAAGAACTCTCAGAGATCTGCCGCACGCTAAAAGCCACAGCAAAAGATTTACAGATACCGATTGTCGCCCTTGCCCAGCTCAATCGCGGCGTTGAGTCTCGCAACGATAAGCGCCCGATGCTCTCAGATTTGCGTGATTGCCTTGCGGGTGACGCATTGGTGACGAACGCGGATACCGGTGAGCGATTAACCGTGCGCGATATCGTCGAAAACCGCATGCGTATTAACGTGTGGGCCGTGAATGACGCCCTAAAACTGGTGCGACGGCCTATTGTTGATGCCTGGGCGGTGGGCGAAAAACCCGTTTACCGGGTTACGAGCCAAAGCGGCCGCGTTATCGCGTGCACGCAAGGGCATCGCTTTCGCACGGCATCCGGTTGGGCGGAACTGCGCGAGCTTAAAGCGGGTGATCCCGTCGCCGTACCAAGTAAACATCTCGATGATCACGAGTTGGCAGTTCTGGCGCATTCTGACGTCCTTTGGGATCCGATCGCGTCGATCGAGCAAATCGGAGTCGAAACCGTCTACGATCTCACCGTCGGCGACCTGCATAATTTTTGCGTCGATGATTTCATTACACATAACAGCGGAGCGATCGAACAGGAAGCCGATATGGTCGGATTTCTCTACCGCGACGGGTACTACAATCAGGAATCGCCCGAACCGGAACTGACTGAATTTATCATCGCCAAACAGCGTAACGGGCCAACCGGCATGGTGCGCTTGCGCTTCTTGAAAGAACACACCATGTTTGTTCCATACGGGGATGAATCGCATTATTCACCCGCCTAAAGCGCTCCGGCCCGAGTAGTCATGGACGCGCTCTCCGATGCCCATGAGAGCTACTGCCAAGGCGATTACCTCCGGGCGTTCGCGCTCTGCAAAACAATTCTCGAC
>JALYIF010000107.1 GCA_030775925.1 Vulcanimicrobiota bacterium
GCGTACCACCCTTCGACAAGCTCAGGGTGACACGGTGGAGCGCAAGGTGACACGGGTTGGCTAGGGTGACCCGGGTTTGCTCAGGGTGACGATCGGACGGGTTGCGATCGCTATTATGTGTCATGCTGAGCTTGTCGAAGCATGGATTAGCACCCTTCGACAAGTTCAGGGTGACGCGGTTGCGGGAAAGGCTATTCGTTGGACCAGTAGTCTTTTAGGGCTTTTCCGCGGGACGGATGGCGCAATTTTCGGAGCGCCTTGGCTTCAATTTGCCGAATTCGCTCGCGTGTCACGCCGAACTCTTGACCAACTTCTTCAAGCGTGCGTTGATGCCCATCTTCTAAGCCGAAGCGCAAAACCAGAACCTTGCGCTCGCGCTCGGTGAGGTTTTGCAGCACGTCGGCCATCTTCTCTTTAAGAAGCATCACCGAGGCTGCTTCGGCGGGTGCCACCGCTTCTTGGTCTTCAATAAAGTCGCCGAGATGCGAGTCTTCCTCTTCGCCGATCGGTGTTTCGAGCGAGATCGGCTCTTGCGAGATTTTGATGACTTCGCGAACCTTCTCCGGCGTGAGACCCATCTCGGAAGCGATCTCTTCAACCGATGGATCGCGGCCCAATTCTTGTAAGAGTTGCCGGGAGATCTTGATCAGGCGGTTGATTGTCTCAACCATGTGCACCGGAATGCGAATGGTACGCGCCTGATCGGCGAGTGCGCGAGTAATCGCCTGGCGAATCCACCACGTCGCGTACGTCGAGAATTTGTAGCCTTTGCGATAGTCAAATTTTTCGACGGCCCGAATCAGGCCGAGGTTCCCCTCTTGAATCAAATCCAGGAATAGCATCCCGCGACCAACATATTTCTTGGCGATGGATACGACCAAACGCAAATTTGCTTCCGTGAGTTGCCGTTTGGCTTCCTCACCGATAACAACCAGCGTCGAATTAGCGCTGCCGTTTTTGATGACCTCATTCTCGCCCGCCTCAATCTTCATGGCTAAATCTTTTTCATCCGCCATCGAGAGCAGCGGCACGCGGCCGATCTCCTTAAGATACATGCGGACGGGATCATCCAGCGCGAGGCCTGCCGGTACGGCGGTCTCATCTGCGGGTTCCTCGGCCTCGGTCTCGGGCTTCTCTTCTTTTTGCTCGTCAATAATCTCGACGCCCATCGCGGCAATCTCTTCGAAGAGATCGTCAATGCGCTCCGGACTGACATCGTCAACGTTATCGAAAACGGCGTTAATTTCTTCATAGGTCAATGACCCGCGCTTCTTGCCGCGTTCAATAAGTTTCTTAATCTGCTCTTCGAGTGGGACGGCCGGGCCGGCCTCAGCAGCAGCCGCTTTTTTTCGTGCCATAAATGTTTATCTCACCTCCTTTCCATCTATCTCTTTAATTTTGATGCAAGCGCTTCAAATTCGGTGCGCAGTTCGGGCGAGACGATCTCGCCGCTTTCCCAAAGTTCGGCAATCCGCCGGTCCAGCTCCTGATAACGCCGCTTCTCGTCTTCCAGTTGCAGCCGGTCGACGATCCGGTCAAGGTGCGCCCGGCGCTCGTCGGTATCGGCGTAGCGGACCGTCGAGCTTCGGTCGGGCCGCTGTAGCGAGGATAGCAACTCCACGCTTGTATGGTCTTCGGCAAACAGCGATAAAATATCAGCGCCGCTTGCCAGCCGGGTCCCTTGCTCCAGCAGTCGCTCGTAGATCCCTCGATAGACCTCATTCAAAAATCGAGACGCGGGGATCCGCGTTCCATATTCTGCGAGTAGCGGGGGTTCTTCAAGCACGATGGCGAGCACTTCTCGTTCAAATGACGCCGGACTGGCGCCAAGAGACACGTGCCGGCTCGCCGTCGCCGGCGAACTTGCGCGTGGCGCAAAATTCATGCTGTTTGCAAGGAACCGACTATTCCGGAGATCGTTCGGGCTGACCTTCAGACGTCCCGCGACGTACACGCGCCATTTATCCCACTCTCCCATCGGTGTCATCTCTCTGATGAGCGCCTCGCCTTTACTGGCGATCGCACTTGGAGAATCAAACCCGGTTTGCAAGCGTTCCATCTCGCGGTCAAGTTTAAATTCGATCGACGGTTTGGCCGCTTTGAGCACTTCTCGTAAGGCATCGGCCCCGCGATTGCGCACAAAACTATCGGGATCCTCACCCGCTGGTAGCGCCACGATACGCACCGAGGATCCAGCGTGTTCCATTGCCTTAACCGCGATATCGATTGCTTTATTCGCAGCCGCGTTTCCAGCAAAATCGGCATCGAAACACAAAAAAATGTGTTCGGCATATTTACGCAACTCGCGCGCTTGTTCTTCAGTAAATGCAGTGCCGAGTGCAGCGACTGCATTTTCAAATCCCGCCTGATGGAGGGCGATGCAGTCGAGGTAGCCTTCAACCACGATCAAGGTCTGATCGAGCGCCGCTGCCCTGCGCGCGAGATTGAGTGCGTAAAGATGGCGCCCTTTGGTATAGACTGGAGTGGTCGTCGTATTCAGGTATTTTTGTTCTGCATCCCCAAGAGCGCGTCCGCCAAATGCAATGATCTCCCCGGTCGTGGAGAGCGTCGGAATCATCAAACGGTTGCGGTAAAAATCGTAAAATCCACCGCTTTGCCGCGGTTTGATCAAGCCGGCTTTGGAAGCGAGTTCCAAATCGATACCCGCGGTGCGTAGTTCAGTCGTTAAAGCATCCCAGCTCTCGGGGGCATATCCAAGTGAGAATCGCTCGATGGAGGCAGCGTTGATGCCACGCCCCTCACAGTACGCGCGCGCGCTCGCTCCTTCAGGGCCCGCGAAACAGCGCGCGAAGAAGGCCGTCGCAATTTTGTTCGCTTCGTAGATGGTCTCTTTCTCATTGCGGGTGCGCGCCGCTTGCGGGTTCTCTTCCTCAACTTCAAGACCGGCGCGGGCGGCGAGCATTCGCACCGCATCCGGAAACGTCACATTTTCAAGACGCTGCAAAAATGCGATGATGTCGCCCGCGGCACCACACCCGAAACACTTGAAATAACCTTCTTCGGGGTGGACGTGAAACGACGGGGTTCGTTCAGCGTGGAACGGGCACAGCCCCACAAGATCGCGCCCGCGCTTGCGGAGCGGCACGTATGCGCCAATAAAGCTCGCAATGTCCATGCGCGCGTGCAGCTCGCGAATTATCCCTTGATCGATGCGCATAGAAGCCGCCGCTACCTTTCGCCGGAACCTGGAAGGGCCCCCACGAAAGACCCCCGGCATGTATCTCCCCGGCGCTGCCCCGGGCCAAAGAGCCACAAAGCGCATCTTTGATCCAATTCACCATTTCATTGAGCTTAGCGCAGCTGAGGCGCGCCTGCTGGACTGCGATGTGATGCAACGGCTGAGACGGCTGCGCCAGTTGGGGCTCGCCTATTTAGCCTATCCTTCGGCCGAGCACTCGCGCTTTAGTCACGCGCTAGGCGCATTCGCACTCGGGACGCGCGTCTTTGATACACTGGTGGCACGCTGCCCAGAATACTTCACGGGCGCACAAGATATCATCTATCAGCGGCGACTCGTCCGCGCCGCATTGCTGATGCACGATGTGGGGCACGGCCCGTTTAGCCACGCATGCGAAGCCGTTCTCGGTATCCGGCACGAAGA
>JALYIF010000108.1 GCA_030775925.1 Vulcanimicrobiota bacterium
ATCCGCAATGGAGTACGCTCATATGCCTAGGCGCGACTCACCAAATTGAGTGCTCACTTGAGATATGGCTAAATGGCCAGGGTTTTCCGCATCTGGGTTTTTCCCCGAAAACGATGCATCGGTTGTCCCAGATTCAAGCATACCTGTACATTGATCTCTATCGCAAAGTTCGGGTTCGATCAGCGCAGAGTGCGCAGCGGCCGCGTCATTGATCCAGGGCCTGCACTTCTATTAATCCAATCATCAAGTCGTCAAGACAAAAACGCGTACTTATAGCCTCTTGCGTTCGCCCACCCAAGTTCTATAAAGTTCGGTGCGCTTTAGCTTGGTCGCGGGGTCGAAGGCGAAAAGCTGAAACCGCCCTCGGCTTCCGTACAGCCCACTGGGCCCGCGCCTAGTCCATGATCCCGCGCGTTTTCCAGCAAGTGCCTGGTCGGATCGAAAAGCGGACGTTTGGGACGCCTTGTATAGTATCCCTTACTGAACATCGTCCTTGTTCGCGCTCGAGGTTCCATTCTGCACCCCCGAAGCAGGAAGCCAAAACGCCCCTCCCTTAAATTTCAACGGTATGACTTTTAATAAGGCGACGTGAGGGATCATCGCAAGCACTACCGCGATAGGGACATTTCGACGCCGTGCTTCTGCCCGTAGTTTCGGCGAAATCTTTGCGGTCCAAGTTGCGAAGGGGACAATCTGCTGAATCTGCACCGTCATTGCACTGCGAACCATAAACGTGTCGCGCTCGGGATAACTTAGCTTTGCCGCGACAAGCGATTCTGTATACTCTGAACGGGAAACATTGTTGACGGGATTTATCACCACTTGGCGCGCCGAGGTCGCAGCCATCAAAATAACCCCGCAAAAGATCATTGCGGAAGTACGTATCGCAAGATTAATAGTCAGCATTTAATCCTTTCCCAGCACACTAGTCCGGTAAAATGCCCCTTCCATTGTGAGGCATCCTCCCAGCGTCGTCGTAGCGCAATTCCGAACACTTGAAGTAGGTTGACCTCGCATACAGACTAGGTTTAACTTGCGGTAGTTGGTTCATGCAGTGGTCATGGCTCTCATACGGACCTTTTATGAGAAATGGCCCGCTAAGTGAAGCGCCACGGCCAGCTCCAGATAGGACCACTTCGGTTACGAACCATGCGCGGGGCGCAAGGTGCAGCCGTATCTCATTATATGCGTACTCCCCGAGCGCGATCAACGCTATAGTTGTCAGCACAAAGACGGTTAATCGATATTTTCGAAAGCGCGTTGAAAGCACTTATTACTGCGATCCTTCTGCGCTTGGACAGTGCGCCGCATGGAGCTGCGAAAGCAAGTCGGAAATCGGCGGTGGCGAAAGTATTCCTTTTGGCTTGTTGCCAGACGGTGAAGAAAACGCCAGCAGCACCCAAGACGCGGTGGGATACTATACAGTGCGTCCCAAACGTCCGCTTTTTGCCAGACGCCTCGATTCGGGATCCGCTCTAGCGATATTGTAGAGCTAACAACCTACGCTTTGTGCGAATAGAGTTGATAGGCAGGCTTTGCACCCCGAGGATGTTCACTAGGGGTCGGGAGCCGAAAGTGATCCGACCTATATGTTGGGATTCCGTACCTTAAAATTGGACTACCCGTGGGCCTTTCTCGCAATGTCCCTCCTTGTCAGGTTTTCCGCTAGCCAAGGCAGCGGCAATGTCCGCAATCGCAATATCACAGCTTGTAACCGTAGTATAGTCTTGACCACGAAGATCCAAAGGAATGTGCACGGTCGTCCGATCAGTCAGTACGACGTCCAAAACGTACTGATCCGAAGCAAGAAGATCAAAGTAGAACATCTTTCCATCAACTATGGCCCGATACTTACTTCCTGTATTACGATCAAAAAGCGCTATCCGCAACCCGTCCATCGGCACGTGCCCTACAACTGCCCGGTAATCGTCTGCGACAATACCGATTCCGCCAAGCGATCTAAAAGAGAGATTCCGAGTCAAGCCGGGCATCGCAAGGACCGGATATTCTCTTCCTAACTCACACTGACCGTCCTTGAAATCAATTAAGTAATGTCCGGGTGTGACCTCCAGTCTATACGTAGCTGAGTACTCGCTACTGGCAAGTCTCAGGACTCGGGTCGAATAATTATGATTTGGGAGGCTAAGCGAGTATACCGAAGCTCGTAGATCTTGGAAGGAGCGAATGCCGCCAGAGCACCCGAACAAAGTTAGATTTATGGTAGTTCGCGTCAATTCCAGCGCACGAGCTGGTTTTGCGGCTCCTAGAGTCGAGGTTACCAGTAAGAGCAGCAAAAAGCGTTGCAACATTTTAGAGCGCCGCATCTTGGTTAGTTTGAAGTCCAGCTGGAATTGGTCGTGGCAGACAAGCACAACAAAATGTTTCCCGGTGTCTATCGTTGGCGCCCCCAGGACCTATATATTGCCGCACTAGTTGTCCCTTCGAATGACGTCCAGAAGTGGAATCCCGGCTGTTTCCCTAGGTTAAGCCGCGCCCGATATGCTAAGGCCTATTCCACCATACGTATCAGCACCCAGGCAACCACCTAAGGTCACGGCATAACGGCAAATCGCTTTTCGGAACTCATCCATGCACATGGGGCCAGGTTTGCATTCCATTCCGCCTCCCAAGGTCAGCCCAAAGTTGCTAATGGATGTTGTCGCCATATCACCGCTCCCACACCCTGGCGTCTTCGAAAGCCTACGGTTCCCCATGTCGAACCTTTCCATATCGTTGCGTGGTCCTGTGCGGGAAGACTTATGTATGTGGACGGCCTGCGGCCTCGTTCTTACAGCGTCTTTTTTAACTCTTCTGGAACAGCAAAACCATAGCTCCGACTCCAATCTTTATCCGTACTGAGTAGTTGAATTATGCGCGCGGCTACCTCGCTGCCAGATTGGGCCATCCGTGTCAGTAGGCCCAGCGCTTCCATTTCTGAATTATCTTGAAAACGCTTACCGAGTAAATGCGCAAAAAGTGCATCTGCCTCAAGTCCCTGCCGTTCGCAGGCGACAACCAAAAAGGTCAAGGCCGCAATTCGGTTAGCGCTAAGTGGTGAGCCTAAGAAGCGCTCGGCGAGTTCGGCAGTTGCTTCCTCCGCTCCAAACCCATCCCAAAGCTCTTCCAAAGCGCCTCCTATTGGGTCTTGCAGTGTTGCGCTTCGAAGGCGCTCTAATAACAATTCCTTCACTGTGCGTTTTTCCTTCATCTGGTTGGAGGAGCAATTTCTTCCGGCAGAACGGAGGGCATGATGTCCTCGTCAATGGGATACTATACAGTGCGCCCTAAACGTCCGCTTTTTGGCGATCCGGGTATCTGTGCCAGTCTCGTTTGATACTATACAAGAGCTTCCAAACGTCCGGGCTATTCAAAAGCTTGGATGCGAGCTGCCTCATCAATGGCATACAGAGCCTTCCGAGTGCCGGGCGTTTTTGCTAAGTGTGCAAGTCGGACATAAAAGCTTCACAGAGGATGCAACCGTCGTTGCGGGCACTGTTCGCGCCGTTCGTTTCTGTTTTGGCATTTGCTTGGGTTACTGACGTCAAGGGACACGGGGATGTCGCCAGGCCAATCGTGTTCGCCGTTATCCCGCTCGCTTTTACCATTGCGCTTAAATGGCGGCTAAGGCGATGCCTTTG
>JALYIF010000109.1 GCA_030775925.1 Vulcanimicrobiota bacterium
TGCTGAGCTTGTCGAAGCATGGTTGGCGGCGCACGCCCCTTCGACAGGCTCAGGGTGACACGGGGTTGCTCAGGGTGACACCGAGTGTAGCTCAGGGTGAAGTGCGAGCAAAACCGTGTCATTCTCCACCAAACCGTGTCATGCTCCACCAAACCGTGTCATGCTCCGCCAAACTGTGTCATGCTGAGCTTGTCGAAGCATGGTTGGCGGCGCACGCCCCCTTCGACAGGCTCAGGGTGACACGGTTGCATGGTGCGGTTAAATCGCGTTTTTAAGGGAGATTCGATCGGAGCTTGGCGCGTAGTTCTTCGGTTTCTAGGCTGTCGAGCGCGATGCCGACGCTGTGGGCAACGTGTTGCAAGACCGCCACTTCGTCGGGCGCGTAACTTTCGGACTCCGGCTTGTGGCCGCAGAGCAGAGCACCCATAAAACGGCCGCGCACAAACATTGGCAATCCAACATCGGCGGCGAGTGCGGAGCCCGCTTCGCGAAGATCGACGGCCTTGCGCTGGGCCTTCATGCGCAATATGCCACGGTCATTTTCGTCAATGGCATGAATTGGCAATGAGCTGGCTGCAAGGCCAAACACTCCATCTACGTCGATGAGCACGGCGGCGCCGTCGGAACGCATCTGCGCGGCGACGACTTCAATTGTTAGATCCAGAAGGCGTTTGCGTTCGGTGATAAAGGCGGCTTCATCAGCAAACGCTCGCAGTTCCCGCTCGGCCAAATGACGTCGCCAAAAGAACAGGTCATCTACCACGCGGTCGATGCGATCGTGAATCGGACGCATCGATACGCCGAGGCCTAGCGCGAACCCGGCCTCGATCAAGGTGCTACTGGTATGGCTGAGCTCAAGCGCATATTTGCCCAAGATGAATTCAACCAGCGTCAGCACGCCGACGATGAACAGGGAGATAGCACCGAACACAACCGCTCGATTGATGACAAACCCGAGATCGAGCATCCGGTGCCGCAATAGCACGTAGCTCATCCCGGCGGGGATTGCAAGGATGGTGAGTTGTGCAAAATTCTGCCAGTCGCCAAAATTTAGAAAGACAACCTCAGCGATGACCGTTACAACCAACCCGGAGAACCCAACTGCTAAAGAAAGAGATGCCCACATCGAGCGCAGGTGATCGGGGCCGGTTGAGCGCCGGTTGGCAATTTGGAATGCGCACGTGACGGCAATGACGTAGTAGAGCGTTCCCAGGGCCGTGAAACCAAGCAGCGCATTTGTCGAATTGATGGTTGTGAAATAGAAAAGTGCTGTTGCGCCGACGCTAATGATGCCGACCGCAACGGAAATCAGGGGCGTAATGCGCCGAATGAGAGCGCGGATGCCGTCTGCTGATTCAAAGGGAAACAAGCAAGCAAAGCGTGTCATTTGCGCGAGCGAAAAATAAAGCGTCGCTTGAACAAGGAGGGCCCTGGTTAGCGCCACCCAGTCTGGAATGGGGCCGCTGTTGCTTGAGAACACAAACGCAAAGCCAATGAAGAATGACCCGAGCGCTCTGGCATCTGATCGGTCAGCCCGCCGCACTGCTACGAGCGCTCCCGTGAGAACGAGTGCAAGGGAAATCAAAAGATACAAATTTGCGAAGCGCTCGGCGGACATGTTCTCAAGGTGTACCGCGTGGAGCGTAAGGAGCGGTGAGCCCGGTTTGCTTACGTCGCGGAAGCGAAATGCATCGCCCGGTCTCAGGTTGAGCAGGCGCGCTTTCGCAAGGGGCCCGGAATCGAGCAGAAAGAGCCGGTCGCCGTCCTTGATGCCAAGCTTATCAGCCTCCCCTCCCTGCTTCACCTTGCGCACGTCGAATGTTGAAGGAGCGGTATTATCTGAGATCATCTGGGCGCCGAAGCCCATCACGTACACGGGATCGAAGGCGTTCCACACGATCTGCGCGGCAACGCCGAGTGCCGCACAAAGCGCGAGCGCTTGCCAGAGTTTGGTTTTCAGGCTATTCGTCCGCGCTCGACGTGGCTTCGGATTTCGCGCGTTCTTGTAGTTCGAGAACGACGCTTGAATCGGCGAGCGTGGTGGTGTCGCCGAGCATACGGCCTTCGGCAATGTCGCGCAACAGGCGGCGCATGATCTTGCCGCTGCGCGTTTTGGGCAGCTCCTGGGTAAACGTTAGGTACTTTGGCGTCGTGAATTTGCCAAGTTTCTCACCAACGTGCGCGCGAAGTTCTTTGGCAAGCTCTTCGGTAC
>JALYIF010000110.1 GCA_030775925.1 Vulcanimicrobiota bacterium
CAAAATGCACGGCCAAGCCCGCAATGGACGGTAGCGCCGCGCGCACCGACTCAATTGCGGCCTTAAGGCGTTTTAGATCCTCGCCTGGGGCGATCGCCAGTTCGGCGTACACGATTTTTCCCTCTGCATGAGCAGCAGCGGCCACTTCCTTAGCCTCGTCCGCCTGCGGATCGATCAAAATGGTTACGGGGACTGGCAAGTCGATGAACCCGGATTCCAGTTTGAGCGAACGTCCGGCATTCATAATTACCAGCGCAATTGTAGCCGTTTCGCTCAACCGCCCCCGCCCGGCCGAGGCTTGGTTCGAAACGACGGCTTGTTCATCAATACCGGGTTGCAGATCATCGGTCGTAAACGAATGTGCGCCGTGGAGCGTCCGTGCAAAGGCGACCGGCGCGGGCATGCGCGCTTCCACCGGCGCAGCCAGATGCGCGTTGCTGATCCGGCTAGGCGTTACCGAGGAGCGTCCGCTCAAATAGCCTGCCGCTAAAACGACGGTTGAAAACACGATGACAATCAGACTCAACGTAACGCGCATTTAAAGCATCAGGCGGTGCGCGCGCGAGCCCGGCTACTCATTGCCCAGAGCAACGAGATCAGCAAGAAATTCGCAACCAGCGAGCTTCCGCCATAAGACATAAACGGTAAGGTGATACCGGTCAGCGGGAAAACCCCAATAACGCCGCCCACAATAATGAACACCTGAAATCCAAGCGTGCAGGCCAAGCCAACTGCAAGTAATCGCGTATACAAATCAGGCTGCGTACGCGCAATGACCAGCGCGCGCCAAACGATCGCTAAATACAGCAGCAAGAGTATGACCGCGCCTACGACTCCAAATTCTTCGCTCCAGGCGGCGTAAATATAGTCCGTCGCAACGTCGGGGATGAATCCTGGGTGCCCCAAACGGTACCCTGTTCCAAATAATCCGCCGGCTGCGAGCGAATAGTATCCCTGGCTCGCCTGGAATCCCGCACCAAGGGGATCGGCAAACGGGTTATGCCAAACGGCGATGCGGGTTTGCACGTACGTGAAATGGTGCATGGCCCAATAGGCAGCGCCACCAAAAATCGCAAAACTTCCAACGATCAAATCGATCCGGCGCGTCGCCACATACAGGATGGTCGCAAATGTGGCCAACAAGAGCACGGCCATCCCAAGATCACGTTCGAAGACTAAGATGGCCATCGATGCACCCCAGCCGATGAAGAGTGGGCCTAAGTACTTGAGGTTGGCACGTATGGACCACGGCCGCGCCTGTGCAATAACATCTGCAGTTTCGGCTAAATACGCGGCCAGGAAAAAAACGATAAACAGTTTGATCAATTCAACGGGCTCGTATTGCACGGAGCCCAGTCGAATCCAAAGCTTGGCGCCGTTCACTTCTTGGCCAAAAATCGCCAACAAGATAAATAGCAAGATAGAACCCAGCACCCACAAGTACTTGTACGACGCTAGCCGCCGAAATTGCGAAAATGCGGGTCCGGCCGCAACGGCGATCCCAATGGAAATGAGGAGCCACACCTCCTGTTTGTGCGCGAGCTCCGGCGATAAACGAGCGATCATCGCGAGGCCCAGCGCTGCTATAAGCATCGCCAAGGCCGGCAGCACATCGTCCCGGTCAACGTCGCGAGGGGCCAACACCGTCCAAACCAGTCCCAGCGCTACAAGGATCAGGATAATCCATCCTGGGCCAATGGTTCCAATGGGAGCCATGTGCAAAAACAGTGCCGCAATGAGGAGCGCCGCCAGAATGGGTGCGCAGCGTCGCAACCATATAAAAATCACGAAATGAGCAATACTCCCAGCGCGAAAATCGCGCCCGCGAGGAGTTGCCGCATTGTGATCGGCAGACGGTGCGGTACAAACGTATTTGGGACGGCCGGATCGGTTACCGGAATAACGGCCATCGTGCGATCTCCAAAATCCGATGGCTGCGCTCCCTGCAACCATGCGGAAAGCGTACGACGGTCTTCAAAGCCGGCCAGTCGTTTGCTGGATAAGACGATCATATCCTCAGGGGATACGCGAAAGCTGCAGACGCTCAACTCAACATGCGGAGCGGAGCCAAGCGCACGCGTCAGGATGGGAGGATGTGCGCTCACGGCTACGGCCCGCCCTACGGGCACATCAAAGGTGCACGAGTCATCCTTGGTAAGGGAGATCATGTATCCGCCCCGCGACAGATACGCCGCCGTATTCCCCAAATGCGCTAAGTAGGCACGCTCCCCGGCTAGCAAGATCAGGGTAAGGGACGCACCACACGTTACATAGTCATCGTGCGAGGCGCTGCGCAGGTAGAGTTGCGTATTGATACGCGAGAAGGCAGCAATTAGCATCGTGGTGATCGTCTTGGGCCGTTGCAATTGATATGCAAAGCGCGGACCCCGCGATTTTTGCAACAACACGCTACTCAGCTGCCGGAGAGCCGCTTCTTCCACGCGCACACCGTCAACGGTTCCAAAGCCATCGCAGATGGCAAACGCGCGCGTCTCCGTGCCAAGCGTTGCCGCCATGTATCGTCGTCGCTGCCCGCTTACCGTTAGCTCCACGATTTCATCCTATGAGCACAATCCGTGCCGTTCCCACATCGACTTCATCACCGGCACGCACTGCCTCGCGCTTCTGAATCCGGCGACCATTTAAAAAAGTTCCATTGCTACTCTGCAAATCGGTGACAAATAGTGCCCCGCCTTCGCTCTCAAAGCGAGCGTGACGGCGGCTTACTTCAGAATCCATCAGAAGCAGATCAGCGTCGGTAGCACGCCCCACGACGAGGGGACAGATTGCTTCGACGCGGCGGCTCCGGCCCCGCTCGGTCACCTCGAGTTCAATGGCGGGTGAGGGACTCGATTGCGTGGCGGCAGGCGCGCGGCCCGTGCGCAAAGCAAAGACCGCAAAAGCCGCCGCCGCCGCGAGCACTTCCAAGGAACCGACGCGCATTGAGGCCGGGAAGCTCATGGTGCCGTCTCTTCAAAACGCAACGACGTGTTGCCTAGGGTGATGACGTTCCCGGGCCTCAGACGGACTCTCCCGGTCATGCGGGTGCCATCAATGAGCGTGCCGTTGGTCGACCCAAGATCGGTCAGAATGGCCTGCCCGGCTGCGGCTTCAATGCGGGCATGCTCGCGCGAAACGCGCGGATCACCGATCACGATGTCATTGGACTTGCCGCGCCCGATGGCCATTGAGTCGCGTAACGGGTAAACGGCATCCACTGGAAGACCCCGAACCATTCGCAAACAGAATGCTTTCTTCTGCTCCGCCGGCGCGGGCGCAACTGCGGGCTCGACTACGTCGTCTTCCCCAGCTACGTCGATTTCTACGGCCCCAGCAACGACACCGGGATCTTCGCGCAAGCGCACGATTACGGGCGGCTTGAGAGCAATGGAAACGAGGCGTGCCATATCTTCCAGCAGCGCACCCCATTCTTCCTCAAGATACAACTGATGCGGTTTCATGCGCTGGTAATCGCCATCATGAACGCGGACCGTGTAACGTGATGGCGCAGTCGCCTTATCGCCGTCATGCAAGGTACGGGCTTCCATAGTAGAAACGAGTTTGCGCGCAATATGCGCAGGTTCGAGATCGCTTGGAAACGTCCGCGCAAACGATTGCTCGATAAAAGCCGCGCATGCTTCTTCAAGACGCGCAAGCCAGCTCATGCGCCGCGTTCGAGCCTTGCGATGTAGAATCCATCGCGACCATTGAGGCCGGGAGCAATCACCACGTCACCGTTCGCATTCTGCAGTTCTTCGTAGCGACCCGGGACCAACCCCCGGCTAAAGTTATTTCGTTCCAGAAATTCGTTTACCACGTCATCGCTTTCGCGCGCGTCGGTCGAGCAAACCGCGTAGACTAGCACGCCCCCAGCGTGTAGGTGTCTCGCCGCTTGTTCCAAGAGGGCTCGCTGGAGTTCGGCCAAGCGGCCACCATCTTCGGGGCGTTTACGCCAGCGCGCTTCGGGATGGCGGCCGAGCGTTCCCACACCCGAACACGGTGCATCCAAAATCACCCGGTCAAACTGCTGCTCGACAACGGGTTGCGTCGCATCACCTACAACGACGGCAGCAGCAATACCGCCCTCCTGTAAACGCTTCTGCAAGACGGCCGCCTTGCGCGTATCTTTTTCAATGCACGTCAGCGAACCCTCACCACGAAGCCGCGCGCCTTCTTGCAGCGCTTTATTTCCGCGCCCGCTGCATAGATCGAGGATTGCCTCGCCCGCTTGCGGATTCATGACATCGACGGGCATGGCCGCGGACTCGCTGTGCATCACCCATGCACCGGCGGCATCAGATTCATGTGCTTGCGCGTACGCACCGCTCTCCAAAAGCAACGTATCTTCAACGAACCGCGACCGGCTCGTGGGAATACCCTGATCGGCGAATGTCTTTTCCACATCTTCGACGGACGACCGCACAGTGTTGACAGAGATGGCTGTTTGGGCGGGCGCGTTCACGCCTTCGAGCATCGCCTCGAGATGTTCGGCTCCAAAACGCACACGCCACTGCTTGACGATCCAGGTCGGGAATGAATGTTTGGTTCCAAGATAGTCGTCATGGTCCGCGAACGCCGCCTCTTGTGGGCCCTCCGGCTTGTCTCGCAGGTAACTGCGCAGCACCGCATTCACCAAGCCGGCCGTTCCGCGATGCCCGTAGGTCTTTGCCAATCCAACATACTCGTTGACTACGCCGTGCTCGGACGAACGCATACATAACAGCTCATACATCGCGAGTCGCAACACCTCGGCGATGACAGGCGGCAACGGCTTATCACGCTTTCCTACGTACGGTTGCAGATACCAGTCGATGAGGCGCCGCATTTTTATCGTCCCGTACGCTAACTCGGTTGCAAAACCGCGATCGCGCGCGTCGATCTTTGTCTTTTGAAGATGATAGGTAAACGATTCTTGCGCGGTCCGCCGCTGCGCGACTTCTGGAGCAAACACATCGCGGGCTACCGCGAGCGCGAGCGTACGCGCGCTCATACGGCACGCCCAAGGTGGCGCTCGAACGAACTCCCCGACATCGGTGGCTTTCCGGCAACAACCACGCGCGTTACATATACGGCGCCGTCAGCGCATGGCACGGCGATGGCTTCCGCGCTCGGATGACCTTGCGCTGCCAGCACTTTTACATCCGCCTTGCCGATCAGCGCACGCGCGGCCGGCTGTGGCGCAAAGGCGCGTACTGTATTAAGGATGCGCTGCGCATTCCAGGTCCAATCGATTTTCAAATCTTCTTTTCTGATCGGTCGTGTGATCGTGGGCTCGCCGCGCTGTGGCTCAGGGTGAAAGCCGCTCGGTACCGATGAAAGCGCCTGCGTCAGGAGACGCGCACCAACGGCTGCGAGCCGGTCATGCAATGCTCCATAGTCTTCCTCTGGGGAGATATCCGTTCGCTCTTGCAAAACGACCGGCCCCGTATCCATGTCCGCATCCATCAGCATGATCGTAACACCGGTCTCTGAATCGCCATTGAGCAGCGCAGTCTGCAACGGGGTTGCGCCGCGATACTTTGGCAGCAGGCTGGGATGCACGTTGAGTGCACCATACTTGGGCATCGCGAGCAAAGCCGCGGGCAAAATCTTTCCGTACGAGGCGAGGACAAAAAGATCGTACGTTTCGCTTTCGTGTTCTTGAGTAAACGCTTTGAGCGAGAGCGGTTCATAGATTGGGACGCCGAGCTCGAGCGCCGCCTTTTTGACGGGTGTCGGCGTAAGCTTGTGACCACGGCCCGCCGGCCGGTCCGGTTGCGTCACCACACCAGCAAGGATGCCCTGGCGCGCGACGGCCCGCAAGGAGGGGACGGCAAACTCGCTCGTCCCGAAAAAAAGTGTTCTAACGCGCCGCTCCGGCTTCTACTTCTTCGGCGTCGTGGTCGATCGCATTGGTATCAGATTGGCCGCCTTCGGCCGCTTCTTGTTCTTCTTCAGTCTGCGCAGGACGCATATTTTTGGCTTTATCGATGTAGAGAACGCCGTTGAGGTGGTCGATCTCATGCTGCAGGCAACGCGCAAAAAGCCCGTCGCCTTCGAGCCGAATCTTTCTTCCGTTCCGATCCAGTCCGGAGACGGCGACGAATTCGTAACGCGTGATCTCGCCGACAAACCCGGGAACCGAAAGGCACCCTTCCAGGGATTCCATCTCGCCGCGCGTTTCAACGAATTTCGGATTGATGATGACGAACGGCCCGTGCGACTCATCCCCTTCGTCTTGCAGATCGATGGTGAAAAGCCGTTTCGAGACATCGATCTGCGGCGCGGCCAAGCCAATGCCCGGCGCTTCGTACATCGTAACAAACATGTCGTCGATCAACTGCTGAAAGAGCGGATCGTCAAGCTCTTCGGGTTTGACCTTTTTGGCAATCTTCCGAAGCGTCGGATGACCGTCGTGGATGATCTGGCGGACGTAAGGCATGGCCTGCTAGAGTACGCCCCGGCCCTGCCCCACCCCCTGCGAAGTCACCTGCTCAGCCCGTTTCTCGTTTTCTATTCGAGCGTAGTCGAACAGGCCCGATACGGGCGCAGGTCCTTGTTGAAGGAGGCGCTGCGCAAGAAGCCAGGCCGGGATAGCGATCAGGACGAGCACGATCCCGTAATAGGCGGCAAAAGGAGCTACCAACAGCGGCGCTAGCGTGTAGCCACTTTCAGCCGGAATGCCACCAGGGTAGTGCAACGAAGACGGCACCCGTTGCAACGCAAGCGCGATGTACACGCCCAGTGATCCCATCGAGGCGCGCCCAGCGAGATCGATGATCTCTTTATGGCGCGTCGAGATTGCAATCGGCACGAGAACCAGTAACGAGCAGAGCAACGCCGGCAGATAGGAAAGGCGGTGCACGATCGACCACTGGTCCATATCCGTAAGCCGGAAAACGGTAGAAAGCAGAAACGCGACCGCGAAGCTTGATGCAAGCAGCACCCCATACACCATGATCTCGCGGCGGCGCCTCACAGGATGAAGTTTGTCAGGTCGGCGTCTTTGACGACGTCGGCGAGCTTTGAGCGCACGTAGTCCGCATCGATCGTGAGCGGGCCTGACTGTTCGGGCGCTTCATAGCTCACGTCTTCAAGCAAACGCTCGAGCACCGTATGGAGCCGGCGCGCCCCGATGTTTTCGCTCTGCTCGTTCACTTGCATGGCAAAGTTTGCGAGTTGGTCGATCGCGTCGGGTTTAAAATCGAGCATAACATTTTCGACTTCGAGCAAGGCCTTATACTGCGAGACCAATGCATTGCGCGGTTGGGTGAGAATGGTTTTGAAATCGTCTGCGGTTAACGAATCTAACTCCACGCGAATCGGGAAACGGCCTTGCAATTCCGGAATCAGGTCTGAGGGTTTACTCATGTGGAATGCGCCGGCGGCAATAAACAGCACGTGATCGGTTTTGAGCGTACCGTGTTTGGTGTTCACGGTGCTGCCCTCGACAATTGGTAGAATATCGCGCTGCACGCCTTCGCGGGAGACATCGGGTCCGCCGCCACCTTGGCGCCCGGCAACCTTGTCAATTTCGTCGATAAAGATAATGCCGTTTTCAGCGGCGCGACGTAAAGCTTCACGTTTGACGGCATCCATGTCGATGAGCTTTGCGGCTTCTTCTTGCTCGAAGATGCGGCGCGCATCTTGCACGGTGACTTTTTTCTTCACATGTTTCTTGGGCAGCAGGCCGCCGAGCATGTCGCCTAAATCAGCGCCACCCATTGACGGATCCATGCCGCCGATCATACCAATGGGCATGCTGGTCGATTCTTCAACTTCAATTTCGATCAATCGCACATCGTAGAATCCACGTTCCACATCGGAGCGAGCTTGCTCGCGCACGGTCGTGACCTGCTCCGCGGGCGCTTCAGGGCTCGCGGTGGTCGTTGTGGTAGCCGCTGCCTGTTGGTTCTGCGAGAAATTGCCGCCGAAGATCGAACCGAGCGTTGCTGCAAACGGATTGCTTGCACCCTGCGGGGAGTGAGCGCGCGTTTCTGGATGCAGCGCATCGATAACGCGCTCGACCGCGGCGTGGGCAGCGGCCTCTTTGACATCTTCGCGCCGTTCTTCTTGCACCATCCGAATTGCGACTTCAACCAAATCGCGCACCATCGACTCGACATCGCGGCCGACGTAACCTACTTCGGTGTATTTGGTGGCTTCAACCTTAACGAAAGGCGCTCCGGTTAAGCCCGCCAGACGTCGGGCGATTTCCGTCTTGCCGACACCGGTAGGACCGATCATCAAAATATTTTTGGGGATAATATCTTCACGCATGCTCTCGTGCACGCGTCCACGGCGATAGCGGTTGCGCATAGCGATGGCGACCGCTCGTTTAGCCTTGCCTTGCCCGACAATATACTTGTCGAGCTCTGCGACAATCAGCCGGGGTGTCAGTTTTTCTAAATCATCCATTACAGTGTCTCAACCACAATATCGGTGTTGGTATAAATGCAAATTTCAGCGGCAATGTTGAGCGCGGCGGTAGCAATGTCCTCAGCACTCATCTGGGTGTGGCGCAAGAGGGCAGCAGCAGCAGCCTGCGCGTACGGGCCGCCGCTTCCAATGGCCGCGATGCCCTCATCAGGCTCGATGACGTCACCGTTGCCGCTAAGCACGAACAAATGCTCCGGCGTACCGACGATAAGCAGGGCTTCCAGCCGGCGCATCGCTCGGTCCGTTCTCCAATCTTTGGCCAACTCAACCGATGCGCGCACGATGTTGTCTTTATACTCGCTCAGCTTGGCTTCAAATTTTTCGAGCAGCGTAATGCCGTCTGCCGCGGACCCAGCAAATCCGGCTAACACTTTCCCACCGGAGATGCGCCGGACTTTCCGCGCGCCATGCTTCATGATTGTTTTATCAAATGTAACCTGGCCGTCGCCGGCTACAGCAAGCTTGCCGTCGCGGCGAACCGCGATAATCGTTGTGGAACGGATTCTCATACGGGCTACTTACCCAGCATGCACGAGCGGAGTTTCACCGAGGTCATCAATCTCGACATTTGTCTCACGCCCAAGCTGCTGCATAAAGCGCTCGAGGGCATCGAGGGCTCGCAAGGCAAGGCGCGAGCGCTTTTCGTGTTTATCCCGAATCTTTGCGTGCAATGGCGGAAACGGAGCCCACGTGACATTTGCGGGCTGAAAGTTATCCGTGACCGTATTTTGCAGATGTGCGATCACGGCGCCGATCGCCGTCTCCGGTGGCACGGTGATCCTACGCTCGCCTCGCATCGCACGTGCTGCCGCAATTGCGCTTATCGCACCGCAAGCTGCCGCTTCCACATACCCCTCGGCACCGGTGATTTGACCGGCAAAAAATAGCTGCTCGTGTCCACGTAAGCGCAGATCGCAGTCCAAGAGCCGCGGCGAGTCAATGAATGTATTTCGGTGCATCACACCAAGTCGCAACCATTCGGCGTTCGCTAAGCCGGGCAATTTTCCAAAGGCCTCTTTCTGCGCCGGCCAGGTGAGTCGCGTTTGGAATCCCACAAGATTATACGCGGTGCCTTCAGCATTTTCTTTGCGGAGCTGCACGACCGCATAGGGCCGAATGCCCGTGCGTGGGTCGTGCAAGCCAACCGGTTTGAGAGGTCCAAACCGTAAGGTCTCTGCACCGCGTTGCGCCATCTCCTCGACGGGTAAGCAGCCTTCGAAATATGGAACCGAGCCGGCAGCTGCATCAAGCTCAAAGTCTTTGGGCTGATGCTTGGGCAACGCGCACAGATCGGTAATCAACTGGGCGTACTGCTGCTCGTCGAGCGGAATGTTGAGATAGTCGCTGCCGTCGCCCTTGTCGTAGCGAGACTTGCGATAGAGCAGGCGTTCGTCAATGGAATCGGCGGCAACAATTGGTGAAGCTGCGTCGTAATAATGCAGACGGCCCGCACCGCCAACTAGCTGGTCGATTTGTGCCAGGAGGGCCGGGCTCGGCAATGGTCCGCATGCGACGATCGTAGGACGATCGAGGGGAATTGCATTCACCTCTTCACGGCGAACGCGAATATTTGGATGCTGCTCTAAGCGTTGCTGTACGCGCCGGGCAAAAATCTCGCGATCGACCGCGAGCGCTCCGCCCGCAGGCACCGCGGCTTCGCGAGCGCTGGTGATAATAATAGAATCCAAACGCGCGAGCTCTTCTTTAAGCAGGCCCACAGCATTTTCCAATGCCGCACCGCGCAGCGAGTTGCTGCAAACCAGTTCGGCAAGATCCCCGGTCTTATGCGCCGGCCCGCTTTTATGCGGGCGCATTTCAAACAGTTCAACATCCACGCCGCACTCGGCCGCTTGCCACGCGGCTTCGCACCCTGCGAGGCCGCCGCCGATGACGGTAAGCGTATTAGGCTTCGACGGGTTCGAGTTGTTCATCGCCCTGGGCGGCTCCAATGGAGCTGGTGTCGTGCTCCTTGTCCGCGCTGCATTCCAGGTTGGTTACACCGCGCCGGGTTTTGGCCACCACGTGCGCCCCGCAAACCGGGCAGGGTTCTGGGACAACGCGATCCCAGGACACAAAATCACACTTGGGATAATTGGCGCAGCCGTAAAAGATGCGCCCCTTGCGCGACTTGCGTTCCACAACCATGCCGCCGTCTTTCGGACATTTTGCGCCGGTATCTTTAAGAATCGGGCGCGTCGTTTTACATTCCGGGTATCCCGTGCAGGAAATGAATTTGCCAAAACGGCCGGTTTTTATAACCATCGGCTTTTCGCAGTTAGGGCAGATTTCATCAGTGGGTTCGTCGCGAATTTCAACCTTGGGAAGTTTCAGCTCGGCGGCTTCCAATTCGGCTGCGAACGGGTCGTAGAATTTGCGGAGAACCGCCACCCAGTCTTCGGTACCCACGGCAACCCGGTCGAGGTTGCCCTCCATCGTGGCGGTAAATTCCAAATCAACGATATCGGGAAAGTGCTCGGCCAAGAGATCGTTGACCGCGATCCCGATTTCGGTGGGGTGAAAACGGCGTTCGGCTTGGATCACGTATTGGCGGGCTTGAATGGTCTCGACAATCGTGCTGTACGTGGAAGGGCGGCCGATGCTGTTCTCTTCGAGTGCTTTGACCAGCGAGGCTTCGGTGAAGCGCGGAGGCGGTTCGGTGAAATGCTGTTTGGGATCTAAACGATCGAATCCGAGATGCTCGCCTTCCACCAATTCCGGCAATCGCACTTTGGTCTTTGCGGGCGGAGTAGTTCCGCTGCGTGCGGCGGCGCCGGCTGCATCTTCGTCTTTGGCTTCCTCATAGACCTTAGTGAAGCCGGGGAATTTCATGACGCTACCACTAGCGCGGAACGTGTACTTGGCGGCTTTGATATCGACCGAGGTTTGATCCAGTACCGCGGGCGACATTTGTGATGCTACAAAGCGCTCCCAAATCAATGTGTACAGCCGGAGCTCATCGCGCTTGAGGATTTTAGAGAGGCTCTCAGGCGTACGTGTCACGACGGTCGGGCGAATCGCCTCGTGAGCGTCTTGTGCGCCCTCTTTGATTTTGTGGACGCGGCCTGAATGGTAGCCTTCACCGTAGGTTTCTAGTATAAAGTCGCGCGCCGCTTCCTTGGCGCTATCAGAGACGCGGGTAGAATCGGTACGCATGTAGGTGATGAGACCTTGCGTGCCCTCTGCTCCGAGATCGACACCTTCATATAACGCTTGAGCTAGCTGCATGGTGCGGCGGACGCGCACTTTGAGGCGCCGGGACGCTTCTTGTTGCAGTGTCGACGTCGTGAAAGGCGCCGGCGCGTTCCGGCGTACTTCGCGGTGTTTGACCAAATCGACGTGATACTTCGCGCCTTCGAGGTCGGCTACGATCGTATCAGCCTGCGATTGCTCGGTGACCTCAAGCTTCTCGCCATCGCGCTGGATTAGATCCGCGGGGAAGACGAGCTCGGCAGCTTTGGTACCGGTCAGATGAGCGGTGATGGACCAATACTCGCGCGGCACAAATTTTTCAATTTCGCGTTCGCGATCGACGATCAATTTGACCGCAACCGACTGCACCCGCCCGGCGGAGAGGCCGCCGCGAACTTTCGCCCACAGGAGCGGAGAGATCTTATAGCCGACGAGACGATCCAGAATCCGGCGCGCCTGCTGTGCGTTGACGCGGTCGATATCGATCGCATGCGCGTCCTTGAGCGCCGCGAGTACCGCCTCTTTGGTAATCTCGTGCAACTCGATACGTTTGGACTCCGGCAACTTCAAGAGTTCGGCCAAATGCCAGGCAATCGCTTCCCCTTCGCGATCAGGGTCGGTAGCGAGGTAGACTTCGCTCGCGTTTTTTACGGCCGCTTTGAGCTCTTTGATAATGTCGCCCTTACCCTTGATCGTAAGATAGCGGGGGGCGAAGTCGTTCTCGGTGTCAACGCCAAGCGTACTTTTGGGCAGGTCGCGGACGTGACCCACCGAGGCTTTGACGACGTAGCGGGGCGGCAGAAACTTCTTGATCGTCCGCGCCTTGGTCGGCGATTCGACGATGATCAGGGGCTTTTTCACGGGGCTAAGTATATACCGGCCGTCAACCCGTTGTACAGGCGCCACGCTCAAAACACGTCTTTTGCGAGCGCAAAACGGGTCTTTCCCCGAGGGCCGCGGACCGGCCG
>JALYIF010000111.1 GCA_030775925.1 Vulcanimicrobiota bacterium
GTGCTGAAGCGCTTAGCGTTTACCGGAGTGCCAGTGCCGGCGTGTTGTCAGCCCCAGAAGTGTTGTGGGGATGCGCGCTAGCGACCTATTTGAGCGGATCAACCGAATCGGCGCGTGACCTGATAGGGGAAGCCTACCAACTCGTGCAACGAGATGGGGCGGCAATTGGTCCGGGTCCCATGAGGGCGAGCTGGTTGGAAAGTGCTCCGGTTCGCGATATTGTGGCGGCTTACGAGCGGGACGAGTGGAGGGTCGCAAATCAGCGTACTTCGTGAGGTTGGGGTTCGGCCTGTACCGTAGAAATAAATTCGCACAAGTCTCCCAAATTCACAAAGTAGCGGCGTTTTCCAGAAGCGACATGATCGACGTAACCGCGCCACGCGCTATTTTCTGTTGAGTCGCGCCAAGTTCGCACGGTAAAGGCGTGCGTGTTTTCGCTAACGTTGTTATTACTCCGGCCTGGCGCGCTCATGACCCCACACTAAGAGATCTGCGTCCAACGAGCGTCCAATGACTGATTCTCGTTGGACGCCCGTTGGACACCTGCCCGCTACAGTGGCGAAAAGCGCTCGTTGTTGTTCATGAAAGGAAAACGCATGTCCCGGATCGTTTTTGTTATCGCCCTGCTGCTTGCAGCGGGCATGTCGCCCGCACTCTCGCAAAATCCATCAGAGGCCCAGTTGCCGCCCCAACCCGCGGTCAAGCCGGCGTGGATGCCGCACGGTGCCCTCATGCTAAGTCCGTGCGTCCAAGGCATGGGCGAGCACTGGGGCGCTCCCAAAACTCTTCCCTATGGACCGATTTATGGAGTTATGAAAGGCAAGCCCGTATTTGTTGAAGTTATGATTTCACAGAAAGACTTTGCCGATGGTAAGAGTTTTCGCGAGGCGCTCAAGCCGCTTCCCGGAACGCGCATCGATCATGTAGACATCGAATTCGAACCGCACGGCCACCACGGGTTCGCGGCGCCCCACTATGATGTCCACGGATACTTTGTTGCGCATAATGTTCACGGTGCATTTTGCCCCGACGGAATTCCAAATACGACCAGCCCGTAACACTTTTGGCAGTAATAGAAAAAGCCCGCCAATTGCAGCGGGCTTTTCCTATTGCGTTTGGCCTTACTGCACGACGACGGTGCCGATCATGTTTTCCGTATCGTCATGGAAGATGCAGTGGTACGTATACGTACCCGCCCGCGTGAACGTTAGCGTATAGCTGGCTCCCGGAAACAGCGGTCCCGAGTTCACGAGTGCCGTGCCATCGTAGCTCGTACCGCCGCTGGGCGGAGCGAAGGGGTTGAGCACCGGAAAAGGCTGCCCGACCACGCCAAATGTCACCGTGTGTGGGAAGTTGCTTGAGAGGTTGGTCCACGTCACACTGGTGCCGACAGGAACTGTGACGCTAGAAGCGAGTGTCGGGCCATCTAAAAAGCGCACGACGCTTGAGAGTACGTTCGTGCCCGTTTGCAAACCGAACGAGATGCCCGCCGCTAAATGGGGTCCGCCAGCGGGGTATGGAAATTGCGGTGGTGCGGCCGCCGCTTGCGCCAAGTCAGCTGATGCGAGCGTCGCTCCTTGGGTATTTATGGTGCTCTGCGTCTGCGGATAAGCGGTGCCGGCTGGATTCACCGTAATCGTGCCTTGCATTCCGCGATGCAAAAGGCAGTAGTACACATATGTACCGGCTTTGGGAAACGTCAATGCGTAGGTTTTTCCCAACAGTACGAATCCAGAACTCGTGTACGTGCTGCCATCGTAGGTCGCACCGCCCGCCGGTGCCGGCACACTTGGGTCCGTTGGGGGTGGGGGAGCGCTGCGTGGCCCCAAGAAAGCGACGGTGTGTGGTTCCCCGGTTGGAAAGGTCCACTGCACGGTATCCCCCGCGTCAATGGTAATTGATGATGGATAGAATTGCGTTCCTTGAAATGCTTCTTGTTGCGCAGACGTGCCGGCGTTTAATTGCCACGTGACGGGGGCCGCGGCAACGGGGGCCGTAACTCCGGAACCGCCGCACGCACTCAACGAGAAGGCGAGCAGGACGCACGGTAGTAGTTGCGGGTATTTTTTCATAAGGTTAACCTCTGGAGAACGAAAGGGATTCATCCAAGCGTAGGACGGAGCTGTCCAATGGGCGTCCAACCCGGGCGATATAAGCAGTTTTAAGGGAGCAGACCGGTGATTACCAGAGTTTGGCGTGGCTGGACCACGCCCCAAAATGCAGATGCATATCAAGCGCTCCTACTCACGAAGATCTTTCCAGGCATCGCCGCAAAAGCGATCGCCGGTTATCGCGGAATTTCGCTTGTCCGCCGGGCGGTGGGTGCGGAGGTGGAGTTCATGACGATCATGTGGTTTGATTCGGTTGAAGACATCAAGGCTTTTGCGGGCGAGCAGTACGAAGTCGCCGTGGTTCCACCAGAACCTCGCGCGCTGCTAGTACGATTCGATCCGCACTCGGCGCACTATGAGACCATCGTGGCGCCAAGCAAGTAGCCGAGGGCGCGCTCCTAGGCTGATTTAGGTTAACATTTCCGCATTCTCAAGATTTGCTCACAAGGTATTCCCTACGAAGGTTCGCAACGAGTCTTTCAGGTCAAGTTTAGAAGTGTTTTTTGCTTTCTTAGCTTTTACCAATAGGGGACGCTGAAGTGATCGTTCGTGTTTTTCGTACCGCTGCGTATATCTTAATCGCGGCGCTGACTGTCATATTCCACCCGCTCGCGGCCACCGCGGCCGATGCACCTGCCGCTACATTATCTGGAGCGGTGGTCAACGGTGTCATCGAGGATGGCACAGCCGCGCCGGTTGCTGGAGCGTTAGCGACCCTCAAGGGGCCGCAAAAATATAGCGCGACTTCGGACGCGCAGGGGAAGTTCTCAATTACCAACGTGATGCCTGGGCAGTACACGTTGATTGTGACCAAAGCGGGCTATAGCACGGCGGTTCAAGAGAGTTTGATCGCGCTCGCGGGCCAAGTGCAAGAGTTTACCATTAAGATTGATCAGGTCTCATTCTCATCGCTGCATAGCATTGGCACCGTGCAATCGAAGGGGCGCGGCACCTTCAACGCTACGGCCGCCTCGGTAAATGTGGTCACGACGCAAGCCTTTATCGACCAGGCGGAGCCGCAACTCACGCGCGTGCTGAGCCAGGTTCCAGGGCTCCAGATCTCTTTTCCGTCTGGATCGGCAAACGCAGCGTCGCCGGGATCAATTACTATTCCGAATATTCGCGGCGCAACAGCGTACGAAACGGCATCGCTGATCGATGGGCACGCGATCTCGGTTGGCCAGTACGGCGACAACGTCACCACGTTTCTCAACAGCTTTATGTTCTCGTCCGCGGAAGTTATCAAGGGGCCCGGCGCGGATGCACCGCTGGTAAATAATGCCATTGGCGGCACGACCAACTTCCGCACCAAAGATCCGACGCTAACGCCAGTCGTGCAATATCTTGCCGGCCTGGACAATCGCGGCGGTACGCTCACCAATTTTTCATACTCGGACACGTTCGGGCGCTTAGGCCTGGTTGTGGATTTTGCGACCTATAACAATCCGTCTGCGCTCCATGGCAAGAGTGTATATTACGATCCGTCCGGCGGATCGGTCGGTGGCGGGACGCTGCAAGGCAACGCGACGTCCTCGCAAGTGGGCAATACGGCCACCAATATTACCACCGGGTTTCCCTTAGTTGCCTGCTGCTACCAACTATCCGGCAATTTTGACCAAACGGCAGAACTCGTGAAACTGCGCTACAAAATGTCGCCTGCGACCGCGCTTACCATGAGTTACCTTGGCGGACAATCGTATAGCGATCAAAATGGGAACACATCAGCGATTACCAACGGACAGTTCACGCCGGGAGATCCGGCGTACTCCGGTGCTCTAAAGCCGGGTGCCGTTCAGGTTGCCAACGTCTTCCCAGGTGCATTCAACGGCGAATACAACAACGAACCGATTTTTCAAGGTGAAATTTCCAGCACGCTCGGACGCGACACGCTGCTCGCGCGCTATTACCATGCTTCAATTCTGCGCTATCAATTCCAGGGTGATCAGGTTGGCGGTGGTTTAGATTTTAACAACGTGCAATTGTACGGCGCGTCGTCGGGCGCCGGCAATATCAATCAAACATTCAACGGACAGGTAGGCTCTGTTGGATATGCGGATTATTACCACGAGCCCCAGCTCGACAAACTCTCCGGCGGCTCATTCGAATATCAGCATCCCATTGGCGATGGCCTGATCACGTTCGCCGTCGATCGTACCT
>JALYIF010000112.1 GCA_030775925.1 Vulcanimicrobiota bacterium
CTCGTCATCCTGAAAGTCAACTTGCTCGTCCCAGCGCGAACTACAAACGCAGGGATACACGGCTCCGCTCGCCTTGAGTTTTTCGCGAGCCTCGGCGTATAAACGCAGGCGCTCGCGCTGCGTGTATGGACCAAAAGCGCCACCTTTATTGGGCCCCTCATCCCAGTCTAAACCGAGCCACTTAAGCGCATTGAAAATTTCACTTCGATACTCGGGGCGTTCGCGAGCTTCATCGGTGTCTTCGATACGCAGGACAAACACGCCGCCGAAATTACGGGCAAAAAGCCAATTAAACAGCGCGGTGCGGGCCCCGCCGACATGCAAAAACCCCGTCGGCGACGGTGCGAATCGGACTCTTGGTGCGGGCATGTGTTGAGCTAACCTACCAGTTCGCGGCGCTTGCCGCACTCGCGCGATACAAAATCAATGATATTTACGAGCGGCGCGCCCGGCGTAAAGATCTCCCGAACTCCGCGGCGGCGCAACTCTTGCGCATCTTCCGGCGGAATTGTGCCTCCGCCGAAAAAGACGATGTCATCAGCCCCCTGCGCCTTGAGTTGCTCAACGATGAGCGGAAACAGCGTCATGTGCGCGCCGGAAAGAATCGAAAGCCCGATGCCGTCAGCATCCTCTTGAATCGCGGTTTGCACGATTTGCTCGGGAGTCTGGAAGAGCCCGGTGTAGATCACTTCCATCCCCGCGTCTCGTAATGCCCGGGCGATTACTTTAGCGCCCCGGTCGTGCCCGTCCAGACCAGCCTTGGCCACAATAACGCGTAGCGGTCTAGCCACGTTTGCTCGTCCGGTCTTGCGACTCGTGCAAGGCCGCGCGTTGCTCGTTTAATTTACTCAGTTTGAGTGCTTCCTGTAGTTTTTGCATGACGGCATGCAGTGTCGCGCGCACGACGACACGCTCATCCGGCGGGAATATTTTCATATCAACAAACGCTCCGTGTGGCCATTAAAATGCCGCTCGTTCGGTATAGCGCCCATACACTTCAACCATGGCTGCGACGATCTCGCCTTCCGTGGCGTAGGCATTCGTTGCATCAATTAAATGCGGCATCACATTGTCAGACGGGTCGGCGCAGGCTTTTTTGAGACGCTCGAGCATGGCCTCGACTTTACCCGGCTCGCGCGATGCCCGAACCGCTTTCACGGCTTGCGATTGCCCGCGCTCCATCTCTTCGCCGATTCGCAGAAGCTCCATTCCGGACGTGTCTTCCTCTTTTTCAAAGTAGTTGACGCCCACGATGATGCGCTCTTTTGTCTCAAGCGAACGCTGATAGCGGTACGAAGCATCGGCGATTTCGCGTTGAAAGAATCCCGCTTCAATCGCCTCAATGACACCGCCGAACTCTTCAATCTGGCGGAAATATTCTTCGGCCTGCCGTTCCATCTCGTCGGTCAAAGCTTCGATAAAATACGACCCGCCAAGCGGATCGATCACATTCGTGACGTTTGTTTCATAGGCCAACACCTGCTGGGTACGCAACGCGATTTCAACGTTCTTTTCCGTTGGAAGTGCCAGTACTTCGTCCCTCGAATTGGTGTGCAGCGATTGCGTGCCCCCCAGAACGGCCGCCATGGCTTCATACGCAACGCGCACGATATTATTTTCAGGCTGCTGAGCGGTCGCGCTGCAGCCAGCCGTCTGGGTATGAAAGCGAAGTTGCCATGATTTCGGATCTTTCGCGCCATATGTGTCGCGCATCCGCCGCGCATAAATTCGGCGCGCGGCCCGGAATTTGCAGATCTCCTCAAAGAAATCGATGTGCGAATTGAAAAAGAATGAAAGACGCGGCGCAAATGAGTCAACGTCCATGCCTGCTTTGATACCCGCTTCAACGTAGGCAAAGCCGTCGGCCAAGGTAAAGGCCAATTCTTGCACAGCTGTCGAGCCGGCTTCGCGAATGTGGTACCCTGAGACCGAGATTGTATTCCATTTTGGCATTTCGTCGCGGCAAAAACGCATCATGTCGACGATCACGCGCATGTGCGGGCGGGGCGGAAAGATCCACTCTTTTTGAGCGATGTACTCTTTGAGAATATCGGCTTGGATTGTGCCCCCAAGCGCTTTGCGGGGAATGCCCTTCTTCTCAGCGGCGGCAATATATTGAGCAAGGGCAATGCAGGCGGGGCCATTGATCGTCATTGACGTCGTGATGTCGCCCATGTCGATGCCCTCGAACAACTGCTCCATGTCGGCAAGCGAGTCGATTGCGACACCACATTTGCCCACTTCCCCAAGCGCCAATTTCGCATCGGAGTCATACCCCATCAGCGTGGGCATATCAAATGCTACCGAAAGTCCGTGCTGCCCTTGAGACAGCAAAAAATGATAGCGCTCGTTGGTTTGTTTTGCGTTTCCGAAGCCCGCAAACTGCCGCATCGTCCAAAGACGATCGCGATACATGTTGGGGTGAATTCCGCGCGTGTAAGGATAGACGCCGGGATACCCAATATCTTGCGCGGGATCGATGCGTGCGGTGTCTTGCGGTCCGTACAGACTCTTAAGCGGAAGATCGGAGAGGGTGCGATCGAGCGCGCCGGAACCCGGACCGGTGCGGCCTTTGCCGCGAGCCGACGCTGATTGCCAAACTGCTTCTTGTTGCGCGAGTTCGCCGGTTGCTGGAGCCGGTGAGCCCGCAGGCCGATCGATCATCTTAGCCAAACCGCTTCTTCCTTTTTAACGAGGGTGAACGCCGGGGTTTCGACGCCGCGGGCTATTTTCCCAAGAAATGGCGGCAGGAGTGTCCTCCCGAGGACGCGGGGCGAGCGTCTGAGCTTAGTGGAGGCCCTTTACCGTCGCTCGCGGCCGCACTTGCCGCGCGTCCAGCCCATCACTTGCCTCCGGATCGATGCCCAAAGCGGCGAGCACGCGCGCTGCTGCCTGGTATGGGTCCACACCGGACTGCGGATTATCGCGTAGCTCTTGCTCGACACGACGCTCCAATTGACCCAGCGCAAGCTGGCGCACCTGGTGCGTATACGCTTCATGGCGCTTCTGATTCATTTCGCCGGACTGGTGCAGGTAGGCAACGTGCTTTTCGATCGCGCTCCACAGCTCGTCGATGCCTTCGCCGATGACCGCCTGTGTCATGACCAATTCCGGTACCCAGCCCGAGAAATCCAGCATTTCCATCATCGATCGAATCTCACGCTTGAGCTGGTTTGCCATCGGGTGATCCGCTTTGTTTACCACGAAAATATCCGCAACTTCCAAAATACCGGCTTTCAGTACCTGAATTGAATCACCGCTGCCGGGCTGCAGCGCAACCAGCGTCGTTTGCGCGAGTTCTGCAATCTCAATCTCTGATTGACCGACGCCAACGGTTTCAATCAGAATCACGTCTTTTCCAAAGGCGTCCATCAGCGTAACAGCATCGGCCGTGGCGCCCGCGAGCCCGCCAAGATGACCGCGGCTGGCCATCGAGCGGATAAAAACATCGGCGTCGGTGAAATGCTCTGTTAATCGGATGCGGTCGCCTAACAGCGCACCGTGCGAGAACGGCGAGCTCGGATCGACCGAGATCACACCAACCGTCTTTCCGATACTGCGAGCCTTGCGCACCAGGGCCGAGCTCAGTGTTGACTTCCCGACTCCGGGTGGCCCGGTTAATCCAATCGTCATTGCATGTCCGGTTTTGGCGAACAAATGCCGGATCAATTCCCCGCCGCGGCCGCCCTCAGCGTGTGAGATGGCACGTGCAAGTGCGCGTGGTTCACGCGCGTGGAAATCCGCAAGGAGTGCAGACGGGAAATCCTGATTTGACAAAGCGTTACAAGGATTGCGGCCACCAGGACGGCGCACCTTCCCCTATGTTGAAGCGTTATTTCTGTGCTGCATTCCTGTTGATCGCCTGCTTCCTGCAGCGCGCGACCGGTGATGCCGCTCCACCACGGCTGACCCCCGAGCAGATGCAGCGGATTGACGCTGCCATGACAGCGGTCATCGCCCGCGAGCGCATTGCCGGTATGTCGATCGGGGTGGCACGAAATGGAGCGATTATGTATGCGCGCGGATATGGGTATCGTGATGCCGGGCTCAAGCATACATCTGAGGCCACCACGATCTATCAAGTCGGCTCGCTGACCAAACAGTTTACCGCAGCCGCTGTTCTGATGCTGGTACGCGACGGGAAACTCTCGCTTGATGCTCCACTGCGTGTAGCAATACCAGAGTATGTAAAAGGTGGTTTGGTAACGGTCCGAGAGTTACTCACCCAGACATCGGGCATTGCAGATTATACGCCGGCTCCAAGCCAAAGCCCGAGCCAGATTCTAAAAACCGTCCAGGAGAATGAACTTCATTTCAAACCTGGCGAGCGCTTTGAGTACAGCAACACCAACTATCTGCTGCTCGGCATGATGATCGAACGGGTGTCAGGCGTGCCGTATGGCGAGTATATCCGCACCCATATCATTCTTCCGCTGCATCTCACCGCGACGTCGTACACGGATCTTTCGAAAACCGCCGGTAATCTCGCTCAAGGAACTGCCTACACAGAACATGGTTTTGTTCCGGCGAGCGTTCCGAGCATGAGCGGAGTCTTTAGCGCCGGGGCACTCTCCTCTAACGTGATCGACCTTAGTACATGGGATGCAGCACTCTGGCAAGGACGCGTCGTGCCGCGCAACCTCGCAACGCTTATGATGACGCAACAGATGCTGCCGGACGGCGCGGGATCCGGCTATGGCATGGGTCTCATGATCTCAAAAATCTACGGCCGCACAGTCGTGATGCATACCGGAGCAATCGATGGTTTCTCTACTTTTAGCGGGACCGTTGCAAATACCGGAACTGAAATAACCGTACTGACAAATACCAGCAATGTTGATACCATTGCCATCGCCAAGAGCCTGATCGGAATTATTACCCCTCCGACACAATCAGAACTTCGGGCCTCAGAATTTCGTCCCGCTAAGAATGAGGATCTTGCAGTAACGACGCGCTTAAAGACCCTCATTGCCGAAATCGCATCGGGGACGCTAGACCGGTCTGAGTTAACCGACTCCTTTAGCCGCTACTTGACCGATGAGAAGCTAAAGCCCGGAGTGGCTTATCTCGCGTCGCTCGGTCCTCCGA
>JALYIF010000113.1 GCA_030775925.1 Vulcanimicrobiota bacterium
CCTATCCTCTGAAAGTTAAACATTGCGCAATGTGCGCGTGGGATGCACGATGCGCGCAGCGCCGGGAAGCGGACGATCATTTGAGCTTGGTCGCGCGCATCCGGCGCGATCAAATTAAGAAGCTCGAGGCCGTACAGATTCCAACACTGGCAGCGCTTGCCGCAGCGACCAGCGAACAACGGCCACTTTCAATCGCCGAATCAACATTTGAGACCTTGCGCCGCCAAGCACGGCTTCAGCACCAACAGAATACTGCCATTGCAAGGAACGACGCCGACGGCAGTCCCAAACACTTCTACGAATTGCTCGCATTCAAGGAGCAGCAAGGTTTTGCACTGCTCCCCAAGCCGGCGGCGGGCGACATTTTCTTCGACATGGAGGGCGATCCGCTTTATCAGCCCGGCCGAGGGCTTGAGTATCTTTTTGGAGTCTACGCCCCCGATGATCAGCCCGCGTTTCGGGGGTTCTGGGCGCACTCACCGAGCGAAGAGAAACACGCATTCGAGCAGTTTATCGACTATGTGATGGAGCGTCGGCGAGCCTTTCCTGACATGCACATTTATCACTACGCTCCTTACGAGAAAATCGCGCTGCGACGGCTCATGAGCCTGCACAACACGCGGGAAGCAGAAATCGATGAACTCTTGCGCGCGGAGACTTTCGTCGATCTCTATGCGGTGGTTCGTCAGGCTCTTTGCATATCACAACCGAGCTACTCAATAAAGAAGCTCGAAGCATTCTACGAAATGACCCGGCAGACGGAAACCAAATTTGGCGGCGACTCCATCGTCATGTACGAACAATGGATTCAAGATCCCACACGCGATGATATTTTACTCGACATCGAACGCTACAACCAGGACGACTGCCTCTCGACCTCCATGCTGCGCGATTGGTTGCTCAAACTACGGGCTGAAGCAGTCGCGCTCCACGGACCCATCGAATGGCACCAAAAGGAGCCACCGCCGAAGCCATGCCACGACGAGCCTGATCCCCAATGTAAGGGCTGCGAGAAGCGCCGTTCAGAAACGCGCACACTCAATGCCCGCCAGGAAAGCATTCACGCACTGCTCTCCGGCCTCGAGGAAATCGACGCCCTCGCCATCACGCAGCAACCCGAAAGCGAGCGCGAACGGTGGATGCTCGCGCACCTTCTTGAGTATCATCGCCGCGAACAAAAGCCCGTTTGGTGGGCCTTCTACGACCGTTGTGAAAATCAAGACACGCTCATTCATGGCGATAATGAAAGCCTCGGCGGCCTACGGCTCTGTTCCGAGATCGCCCCCTTCAAGCTCAATGCGGGCGACCGGAACTTTGTCTACACCTATGCGTTTCCCGAACAGCAATATAAACTGCAAGGGGCCGTCTACGATCCTGCGACACGTAAAGCCGCGGGCGACCTGGTTGGCATCGACTCGGAATCCAATCGCCTGCATATAAAACGAAGCGCTGCGCTGCAGGCCGCTGCCCCGCTCAGCGCGCTCATTCCGGGGCGTCCGATCGCCACTGATGCTCAGGATTCTTCACTAGAACGAATCGCACACGTGTTGATCGACGGCTCTCTTGCCGCCAAACACCCCGTGATCAGCGATATACTGTTGCGCCGGACGCCTCGTCTGCGGGACAGCGACGGTACGATTCAACCCGAAGAGGTTGGTGTTGAATCGCTCGTGCATCTCGTCCAAAGCTTGGACTCATCGTACTTGTTTATTCAAGGCCCCCCGGGCAGCGGCAAGTCTACAAAAGCGGCTGCGGTCATCGCCCAACTGCTTAAGGCGGGCAGCCGGGTCGGCGTCTTGGCAAATAGCCATCAAGCGATTCATAGCCTGTTGCATAAAGTTGAGGAAGCCGCGCAGTCGTATGGTATTCGCTTTCGAGGACTCCAGAAATCAACCACGGGCGCGACGGAGTCGCAATTCGTTTCGCGCTTGTTAGATCCCATGATTGAAAGCACCGGTGGCAATACCGCATTTACAACCTCAGAATGGAACCTTGCGGCCGGAACGTCATGGCTTTTCGCGCGCGAGGAGATGACGCAAACCCTGGACTATCTTTTTATCGATGAAGCCGGGCAAATTGCACTAGCCGATACGATTGCCGTTGCCCCTAGCGCGCGCAACGTGATTCTTCTCGGCGATCCGCTGCAACTGGCACAAGTCTCGCAAGGCATACACCCCGATGGGATCGGTGCATCTGCGCTCGAGCATCTCCTCGGCGATGAAGCCACCGTCCCACCCGACCGGGGCGTCTTTCTGAATAAGAGTTATCGCATGCACCCGTCCATTTGCGAATTCATCTCTCACAACGTGTACGACGACCGCCTGACGAGCGCTCCGGCGACCGCTCAACAACAGGTCGAATGCAAGGGGCCATTGGCTGGCGCTGGGTTGCGCTATATTCCCGTGGAGCACACTGGAAACGCCCAAGAATCGGCTGAGGAGGCGCGGCGCATTGCCGAAGAAATTGAAATGCTCTTACTGGGTACCTGGACCGACGCTCGCGGCCTCACGCGTTTACTCACGCCCGACGATGTCTTAGTTGTAACCCCATACAATGCCCAGCGCCGCCGCATCCAACAGGAATTTAAAACCCGCTCTCTTGAGGTGCGCGTCGGGACGGTCGATAAATTTCAAGGTCAAGAAGCGGCGGTGGTTTTTTTCTCGATGGCAACATCCACAAGTGAGGACTTACCACGGAATATCGAATTTCTGTTTAACAAAAACCGCTTTAATGTTGCGGTTTCGCGGGCGAGGTGCCTGGCCATCTTGGTGAGCTCGCCGCGCCTGCTCGATCTACATTGTACGACGATCGAGCAGATGGCCCTCACGAATCTGCTTTGTTCCTTTATAGAAACCGCTTCGCAACAAGCTCTCGATCGTGAATCCACGACCGAACAGCTCGCGCTATTTTAGCAGCATCAGGTCGAGAGAATCCCGGATCGCCTTACGTGCATGGAGTTGGTCCGGCGTCTGGGTACAGTGGCAACCGGCACGGGCGCACCCAAAGGCATCGTGAATTTCGAGCTGGTCACGGCACGCGCAAAGGTCAATTTCACCAACGATGATGCTCATAGAGTGTTCTTACCCTTCGAGGAGCTTTCTGTAACGGCACACCAGGGGATTCTTGAGTGCGCGACGGTCTGACGGAAGGCTTGGAAAAACTCTGCAATCGGAACGCTACGGGTTCCGCGTCATGAGGTTGCCGGCAATGGTGGCTCGCGTCCGAATCTGCGGCGCGCCAACTTCCAAGTACGCTTGGAATAGCGGAGGCCGTAAACAAGGCAATCGTTGGACGCCAACACATCGTTGTGCGTGCTCAAGCCGCCCAGGACCACGTCATCGCCCTCCGCACGGATGAAGCGGAGTTCGTTGACCTTGCTACTATCGTTCAGCGTTTGTGCCGGCTTCCCACCACGCTGCAACTCAACTAAGACATCCGTCCCGCTGGCTACAACCCGGGTGCGCTCGGATTGTTCATCCAGCAAGGCGAGCGCATCCGAGAGCGATGCAGGTTGAAGACATCGCTGCCGCATCGATGCGGATTTCCCCCCGCCCCCGTCGAAAGCATAGCGACGACTGATGTTGGATGTACTGAACGATATTGAGGCATGGCAAGGAGCAGGCCGCGATGTAGCGCTCGCTACGCTTGTCAGCGTCCGTGGCTCGGCGCCGCGCGATCCGGGGGCAGCACTCGCGGTCAGCAGTCAGGGTGAACTTGCCGGTTCGGTGAGCGGCGGATGCGTTGAAGCGGCTTTGGTTGATGAAGCCGGACGCGTGCTGCACGGCGGAACGCCTCGACTCGTCGAGTATGGAATTTCCGACAGCGATGCCCAAGCCGTTGGGCTCACGTGCGGCGGCCGCCTCCGAATTTTCGTGGAGCGATTAGCGC
>JALYIF010000114.1 GCA_030775925.1 Vulcanimicrobiota bacterium
GCTCCTGGCAGAGATCTACCGTCAGAAGGCCCTCGCTAGTGCCTGAAGACGCGCGGAAGAAGCTTTTGGGTCCCGATGATGCGCAAAATGCACCGTTGGATGAGATCGACCGCGTGATCGACCCGCAAGTGTCGCTCGAAGATGAAGTCTACGGCGCTTCACTGCGGCCGCGTTCCTTCGATGAGTATGTCGGCCAACTTGCGGTGGTGGAAAATCTAAAGATCGCCATCGACGCCTCCCGTAAGCGCGGCGAGCCGCTCGAACATATCCTATTTTATGGTCCGCCTGGTTTAGGAAAAACAACGCTAGCTTCGCTGATTGCTAAAGATATGGGCCGTGCATTGCGGCCGACTTCCGGGCCAACCCTGGAGAAGCCTAAAGACTTAGTCGGCATTCTCACGGCGCTGGAAGAAGGGGACATTCTCTTTATCGATGAGATCCATCGGCTGGGTCGCGTGGTCGAAGAATTTTTGTATCCCGCGATGGAAGATTATCAAATCGATTTTGTCGTCGACCGTGGAGCGTATGCAAAGACGCTGAAACTTCCCCTGAAACGATTCACGCTGGTTGGCGCAACGACACGCGCAGGGATGCTCTCTGCACCTTTGCGCGAGCGCTTCGGCATCAGCCATCATTTGGACTATTACTCGGTCGATGAACTTACTCGTATCGTAACGCGTTCTGCTACTGTGCTCACTGTGCCGATCGACCCCGAAGGCGCGCTTACCATCGCTTCAAGAAGTCGAGGGACGCCGCGCATTGCGAATCGCCTGCTGCGGCGCGTCCGCGACTACGCTGAAGTGCGTGCGGCGGGACATATTACCAAAGATGTGGCCGATGAAGCACTGCGTCGCGAGGGCGTTGATGAGTTGGGTCTGGACAAGCTAGATCGTGCCTTTTTACGCACCATCATCGAGCATTATGGGGGCGGTCCGGTCGGTATGGCGGCGATCGCGGCAACGTTAACCGAAGATGCGGAAACGCTTGAAGACGTTGTCGAGCCCTACTTACTCAAGGAAGGTTTCGTCATTCGCACGGCCAGCGGACGCAAGGCCACCCCGGCCGCCTATGCGCATTTCGGCGTGAAACGCAGCGGCAACGCGGCCCATCAGGAGCGCCTCCTTTGATCCGCCGGCGAGCCTTTCTGTTTGGGACGCTGGCAGCCGCAAGTTTGTCGGGAGTGCCTGCCCTCGCGACCGGCGGCCTGGACGATCCAAGCCCCAGTCCCAGTCCGGGCGGGCCATTCCCGCAGCCAAATTCCAATGTGCAGCCGATTCGCGTGCTGCTCGGGCGCGGAATCGCCAGCCAAATCGACGATCAAAGCTTCACGTTCGGTAGCCGGAGCTATCGAGGCACCTTCAGCACTACGTCCGACGGCCAAATCATCAATACCGTTCCGCTGGAGTCGTATCTCTACAGTGTCGTGCCCATGGAGTCGCCGCGCACGTGGCCCGATCAAACGCTGCAGGCTCAAGCGATTGTCGCTCGCACCTTCGCGCTCGCGCGCAGCAATCCAAAGCGCGCATACGACGTCGTGGCGAGTGAACGCGACCAAGCATACGGTGGCTTGCATAGCGAGTATGCGGAGAGCACCGCTGCAGTGAACGCGACGGCTGGTCAAGTGTTGCGCTACAACGGCGCGCTGGCCAGCGTTTCCTACATGTCGTGCTGCGGCGGCCACACCGAAGACCCCGCCGATGCATGGCAAGGGGGTGCCGATTTGCCTTATCTGCGCGGCGTTACCTGTACTTTTTGTACGGATTCACCGGACTATCGATGGGTGCGCGACATCCCGCTTACAAGTCTGGTCAACGCCTTTTCCGCCCAGATGGCATCCGTTGGCACGCTACAAAGCATCGGCATCACGGCTGCCGACGGGAGCGGTAGAGCGAAAAGCCTTCGACTAACCGGCAATTCGGGGAGCGCGGAGATCACAGGCGCAGACTTCCGTCGGGCGCTCGGCCCGAGCGTCGTCAAGAGTTTACTCATCCGTGCGATCCGCGTTAATTCTTCGTCCGCCGATAGCCTCGCCCCAAATCCCTCGCAGGCCGCAGGAACCATAACCATCGAAGGTCAGGGTCGCGGGCATGGTGTGGGACTGTGTCAGTGGGGCTCACGCGGACTTGCATCCGCCGGCCGCACCGCTCGCGAGATACTTTCGTTTTATTTCCCAGGTATTGAACTGCAGTAATGGCTGACTCGCAATCCAACGCAAACGATAAAGACTCTGAAGCCGAGAAGCGTACCGGCGTTGGTTTGCGCTTGCGCAAATACATCGACGTCGTTGTCGAAGATCAGCTCTCGTTCACGCTACTGCGCGCGGCAATCGCCGATATCTCGCAGACGGGGATGCGCATCATTGCCGATCAGTATCTGCCTAAAGGCACAAAGTATCTCTTCACAATGAAGCGGAATCCATTTCTTGCCCTGCGCGGCGAAGTTCGCTGGATTCGTAATTTCGAAAAAGAGACCTATCAGGTTGGCGTGTTGTTCGTGGACATCCCCGAAGACGACCGCAAGCGCCTGAACTCCTTTTTGGAGATCGAGCGCCAGCGAGTCATGACCAACAGCTAAACGCGCCCGGGCGTATTCCAGAGCTCATTCATCCACCGTTCAACTTCCGAGACGCCGCGTGGTATGTCGCGCGATAGCACCTCACACCCATCGTTCGTAATC
>JALYIF010000115.1 GCA_030775925.1 Vulcanimicrobiota bacterium
ATACATCCCCGCGCGATGCACGAGGGTCTGCGCTCATCCAATATCGCACGGCGGCAGGCGATGCGTCGATCAAATTTGGAACATCTTTTCGAGTCTTAGGTTGTGGATCGGACACGGCAACGGGAAGCGCAATCGACCCAGCGGTTTGTTCGAACCTTCAGGCCGCCTCATGGGTCGTTAACGACCGCTTTACCGCAGGCAACGTTGGGAAACATGTTGACTTATATATTGGCGAGCAGACTTCGGCACACTTCATCGATAGCCCGGAAATCATCGACACGTCCAATGCCATTTTGCAGTTTTAACATTCTACTTGTTCCCGTTCGCATGGAGATCTTAAAATGAAAAGTGTTGTCGTGGCTATTCTTGGCGTTGCGCTCTTGGCAGCCGGGCCCGCGTCCGCGCCGAAGGCGTCAAATGCGGTTGACGCATTTGCGTCGCGATACTTTGCGCATCAATTGGAAACAAACGATGATCTCCGTGCGGAGTTGGGGAAGCCGATCGAAGCGATCCGGTCGATATCGCCCGCGAACGCCGCTTCGGACGCGGCATTCGGCCAAAGCATCCTCGACGGCCTCAAAGCGATCGACTCCACGTCTCTCGATCACGATCGGTGGCTAACGTATCGAACGCTAAAATTTTTGGCTTCCAACGATGTGGCTGCTCAAAAGTATTACTGGCTTACGCAGCAAGCGACCCCCTACGCCGGCGGCTTGCGTCTTGGTGCAATCAATAAACTGTTTCTAACTTTTCGCTTTGCCAATGAAGACGATAGCAAAAGATATGTGAAGCTTGTGGGCGACTACGCCGCGTTCGTTCGCTCCATCGGCGATCTGCTCGAAGGCCAGCACGCACGCGGCTTCATTCTTCCCAACATAGAAACAGCGGCCGCGCAATCGATGTTTACGGCCTACGATGTGCCGGCCGCAGAGAGCCCACTTGTTGTCTCCGATGCGCGGCTGCAAGCGTTGCCGCCCGCAGAGCGCATTTCGTTTAGCAAAGAAGTCGGGGCGGCGATTTCAGGTGATCTCGTTCCCGCCTTTGACCGGGTTGTCGCCTACCTGAAGGGGCCGTACCGCCAGGGAGCGCCATCGGGCGTAGGGCTTGGGCAGTACCCGGGTGGCGCGGAATATTACCAGCATCTCATCCTTCTCAATACAACCTTGAGTACGTCGGCGCGAGCGTTGCACGACACCGGGCTGCGCGAAGTAAGCCGATTAAACGCGCAACTCGAGAGCATCCGCGTGGCCACGCACTTTGCCGGAAATCTGGCAGCCTTCAAACGATATCTGTCGACCAGTAAACAGTTCTACGTGAAGACGACGCCCGAATTCGGCGATCGTTTGGACCTGTACGTGAAACGCGCGGCGCAAGCGGTGCCGTCATTTTTCGCGCACACGCCTAAGACTCCATATGGCATCGCGCCGGTACCCAAAGCGCTGGCGGCGGGGCAAACATTCGGCTACTATGACTGGCCAACGGCGGACCGCAAGAAAGGCATTTATCTCTACAATGCCTGGCATCCTGAGCGTACGTCCGCGCTAGGCGCGGGAGCACTCATCTGTCACGAATTGGTTCCGGGACATCACTTTCAAGTCGCCTTGCAACAGGAAAATTCTACATTACCCGATCTGCGCCGTTATGACTTTAGCGAGAACGGTTTTCTCGAGGGCTGGGGCGAGTATGCATCGCAACTCTGCTGGGACATGGGGGTCTACCGCACGCCGTACGACAAGGCGGGGCGTTTGCTGCAAGACCTTATGGTATCGACGCGGCTCGTGGTCGATACCGGCATGAACGCGATGGGCTGGAGTCACGAACGCGCGATGGCGTACATGCGGGACAATTTGGTGATTAGTAACACCCAAATACGAACGGAATCCCTGCGCTATTCTACCGACATCCCTGGGCAGGCGCTAGCGTATAAGACCGGCGAGCTTGCCATGCTTGCGATCCGCAACGACGCCAAGGCGAAGCTCGGCAGTGCTTTCGACATGCGCACCTTTCATTCGTGGCTGATCGACAGTGGGAGCATGACGCTCGATACATTGCGCCAGCATGTTGATTACGAGATAGCGAAGACGAAAAAAAGAAATTCATGAACCGCGGCTTACTTCTTTACGCAAACGTCGGACTATTTTGCGACGGCTACATTCTTAGCAGTATTGGTCTTGCACTCATCACGCTCGGCCCTGCATTTTCCTTAAACGCCGCAACGACCGGGCTCATTGCGGCCGCAACACTCCTGGGCATCCTCGTGGGCGCACCCGTGTTCGGGCATCTCACCGATCGTTTCGGGCGACGACTGTTGATGATCGCGGATTTGGCGGTCTTTGTCATCGTCGCGATTGCACAAATCTTTGTAACCAATGTATGGGAACTTATCGTTTTACGCTTTGTGCTGGGCGTCGCAATCGGGGCAGACTATCCAATTGCGGGTGCGCTGATCGCAGAACACGCGGCACCTCGCTTGCGGGGAGCTGCAATGAACAGCATGCAAGTCGCGTGGTTTTTTGGCGCGGCCGTGGCCTATCTCGTGGGATATGCCCTCCTGCATCTGGGAGCGGGCAGTTGGAAATGGATCCTTGCTAGTCCCGCGATCTTTGCCGCAGTTGGATTGATTTTACGCGCAAGCGCTCAGGAGTCGCCCATGTGGCTTGCATGCCGCAACTCCGGAGTGCTTGCGCAATCATCTTTTGCCACGATGTTTGGCCCGCAGTATCGAGGCGCATTAGCGTTCGTGTCGGCCATGTGGCTCTTACAAGTGGTCCCACTCTTTGCAATCTTCACATTTGCGCCAAGCGTACTTTCCGCGCTCGGCTTGAGCGAGTCTACATCGCCAGTTGGCAGCGTTACCATTACGGCGACCTTTTTGGTCGGTTCGTTGATCTCGCTCCCGCTGATCGAACGGTGGGGCCGCCGTCCGCTCTGCATCGCAGGATTTGCTATCGCTGTGGTCGCCTTTGCGTTGCTTTTATTTGGCCAAGGACCACTGGTTGTCGTCTGCTTCGTTGCGTATGCGCTGGGAATTGGCGCTGCCGCAGGCCTGGAGCTTACCTATCCTGCCGAACTCTTCCCCACCCAAATCCGCGCATCCGCAACCGGAATGGCCGCAGGGATCAGCCGTATTGGCGCATTCATGGGAACCTTTGCCCTGCCGTGGTTTCTCGCTCGGTACGGCATTGCTCCAATTATGGCGACTGCTGTTATCCTCTCGGTATTGGGGCTCATCATCGCTCTACGGTGGGCTCCCGAAACCAGGCAAACTCAGTTGTCGTGATCCACTGGGAGGTTCGCCTTGATCAATAACGTCGCGACTCCTAAGTACCAAATGGCTTGCACGGCAACGATGATGCCGAGCGAATGCGGATTAATGTAGCCGCTCGTCGCTATGAGCAACGCTGAGATCAGCGACGAAGCGATGCCGATCGCGCCGACGAGCCTCGGAGCACCGCGCAAGAAAAGTAAATCCGTAGACCAGAGAACGACCGCGACGGACATTACGGCAAATCCGAATTTCGTCAATACTTGAATGGCGATTGCGCAAAAGTGAATGAGGGGCACGACGGCTCGCAACGTCTCCGCAGCCTCTCCCACATAACGCGAAGCGAACTGCGGGATAAGAAATCCGTCGATAAGGGCGGCGCCGGTCACGGCGAAAATTGCGGTTGCATAGATCGGTAACGCTGCGAGGACGAATTGGTTTCGAAAGCCACGCTGCCCCGAATACACCGTTAGCGCGAAAAGCAAGGCCCCCATCATCACCACAAGCGACCCGTGCACGACGCCGTCCATCAGGCTGATCCGTGCAAGGCCGGTAATGGCGTCCTGAGCCCTCACCGCGTGCACCGTTGGATGATGCGAGACGGCGACCATGGTGAGAACCGCGCAGGTTGCCAGCAGAACCCCGGCAGTCTTTCCATGCGCGATATCGAAACGCGATACTTTCATCCTATTCGCGACTATTCTTGACTCCGACAACGTCTTGCTCCTACGACCCGCACGGCCCTGGAG
>JALYIF010000116.1 GCA_030775925.1 Vulcanimicrobiota bacterium
GCTAAGCGCGGCTTCAAGGACCGCTGTGCCTGAGGCAATCCAAGCTGCATCGGCTTGCTCGAGCGCCGCTTTTGCCGACCGGACAATGTCCACATCGCGCAACCCTACGTGCTCAACAGCATCGCGCAGCATCGCTTCGGCGGCAGTATCCGCTGCGCCAACGATCGCTCGCAGCAGCGGCCGAGATTGTCGTAAGCGCTGCAGCGATTGTAGCAGCACCGGCACGTGGTAGCGCAGTTCGCTCATGCGGCTACCCGGCAGCAGTGCAACGGTGCCACCGTCGAGCGCGGGCGCTGGGCGAGCCGGACGCAAAACGGCCGAGTCCACAAGGGGATGGCCGAAAAATTCCACGGGGAGGCCAAGCGCGTGGTAAAAGTCGCGCTGATGCTCAAATGCAACGAGTGGAGTCGTCCAGCCGGCAACGGCCTTAGCCTGTTTTGGATTGTCGAGCCAAGCACCGGGCGGAAAGAAATAGAGAATTGGTTTGCGATAACCGAGCATCCGCAGCGTTTTGGCAAGCCGCAGATTAAATGCACCAAAATCAACGAGCACGACTAGTGCAGGCCGCGCACGAATCAAGCGAACTGCCGTCATCCACATGATGGAGTAGAGTTTGGGAATGCGCGCGAGTGCCTCCATTGGACCCATGCTGCTCCAACCGCGCGTATCGGTCCACAGTTTGAATCCTGAACGACGCATGCGTTCCGAGCCGATTCCCTCAAATACGGCGCCTGAATTCTGGCTCGCAATCGCGCCCGCCAACAGCGTAGCGCTGATCTCTCCCGACGCCTCGCCAGTTGAGAAAAAATAGCGCATATCCCGCGCTACTTTAAAATGCCGCGGTCGGTGTCGGCCTGCAAAAAGGTGATGAGTTCCCGACCGGCTTGCGACTTTACGGTGGCTTGCATCTCTTCAAGTGCTTGCGAGAGGTTGCGTTTGGAACCATAAATGAGTTTGTAGAACCCTTTGAGTTCCGCCATATCCTCGGACGAGAACCCGGCACGTTTGAGGCCGGCGCTGTTGAGTCCATAGGCTTTGGCCGGGTTCCCCTCGCAGAGAAAAAACGGGGGGAGATCGCGTGCAAGTTTGGTGTAACCGCCAACAAAGCCATATTTCCCGACGCGAACGAATTGGTGCATGCCCACCATGCCGCCGATGCCCGCGTAGTCGCCAACTTCGACATGGCCCGCCAGTTGGGCGAGATTGCTCATCGTCACACCGTTGCCGACGCGACAGTTGTGCGCAATGTGCACGTACGCCAGCAACAAGCAGTCATCGCCAATTGAGGTAATCTGCTCCTCGCCGGTGGCTCGTTGAACGCTTACATATTCGCGCAAGATCGTGCGGTCACCGATGGTTGTATAGGCACGCTCACCCTTGTACTTGCGATCTTGGGATGAGCTTCCAATGGTCGCAAACGGATAAATGTGCGAGTCCTCACCGATGGTTGTCCAGCCGTTCACAACGACATGAGCTTGCAAGACGGTACCTTTACCGATCTTGACGTTCTCACCGACCAGGCAAAACGGGCCGATCTCAACGCCGCGTTCGATTTGCGCATTCGGATGCACAATCGCGGTGGGATGAATCATTGCGGTCCCCCCGCCTTATGCATGCAGAACAGTAGCGTCGTATCCGAACAAGCGGGGATCGGTGGCGATCGAAAACATGAGGTCGCCCGAGCAGACAAGTTGGTCGTTAACCTTCGCGGTTGCATTGATCCAGCCAATGTTCTTGCGGATGCGCACGACGGTCGTTTCCATCATCAGGCAGTCTCCCGGAATCACCGGCCGGCGAAACTTCACCTTATCGATCCCGGCGAGATACGGAGTCTTACGCGAGAATTCGCCCGGCTCCAACACCGTCGTGCCGCCAAGTTGCGCCAGCGCTTCAATCATATACACGCCTGGGAAAAGTGGATTGCCCGGAAAGTGGCCGGCAAAGACGGGCTCGTTATACGTGATCATCTTGTAGCCGACGGCACGCTTGCCCGGCTCGAGCTCCAAAATCCGGTCAATCAGCAAGATCGGATACCGGTGAGGCAAGATTTCCATGATTTGCCGTATGTCGAGTTCAGCCACGATGTTGTATCGCTAACGCACCTTTGCAGATTGGAGCGAATGCGCAACTTGCTTGCGAAGCTCGCTTGTAACAAGACAATGCAGGCGGTGACCGCTTTTTATCGCTACGATCTCACACTGCGGATACGCGCCTAAAAGTGCGAAGTCGCCCATAAGGTCCAATACTTTGTGGCGCACCACTTCATTTGGCCAACGCAACGGTTGCATTGGACCATCAGGCGCAAAGACAACGGCGTTCTCAAGCGTGCCGCCCTTTGCGAGTCCCCGTTTGATTAACGCTTCGACTTCATGAAGATACCCAAAGGTTCGGGCGGGGGCAATTTCCTCGAGGAAAAATTCCGGCGTGATCTCGCCGTCAAAAAGTTGGGTGCCCACCGGTGGCGCAAAGTCCGCAACGAAACGCACCCGAAATTGCGCCGACGGGAGCAAGATAATGGTGCGGTCGCCGTCGCGGAAAAATTGTGGGGAGCTCGGCGCGAAGGTGGCGCGTACGACGTTTTGCGCGACCGTTCCCACTTGCGCGATGCGATCGGCGAACGCTTTGGCGCTGCCGTCAATCACGGGAACTTCGGGTCCTTCGATGGTGATGTGCGCGTTGTCCACGCCCATGCCGAAGAGCGCCGCAAGCAAATGCTCCACCGTTGAGACGGTGAAGCCATCCTTGCCGATGACGGTCGCGCGTGCTGTTTCAACAACGTATTCTGCTAGCGCCGGAATGCGCACGTCTCCCGGCAGGACGAAGACCAGGCCGGTACCGGAGGCCGCGGGGCTGAGTTCTACACGCGAAGCGGCGCCGGTATGTAAGCCGACGCCTTCAAAGGAGATCGATTCGCGCAGCGTCGCCTGATATTGCACGCTCATTTACGGGTCGCCGTCACCGCGGGGTTGGCTTTCCAAGGCGTCCACACGGGAAAACAGTTTGGGCAGCTTGCGAACCATGACCTCCCGACGCAATTCTTCCTTATGGGGACGGGCCGGCCGGCCGCTCACGAAGCCGTCATCAGGGACGTCGCCCCACACGGCGCTGCCAGCCCCGATTTTGACGCGCGAACCGATCGTAATATGCCCTCGAAAACCGCTCTGCCCGCCGACCTGGGTATAACTTCCAACAATGGTCGTGCCCGCGAGGCCGCACTGTGCGGCAAACGCGCTGTGCTCGCCAATCTCGCAGTTGTGGCCAATCTGACACAGATTATCAATTTTGGTACCGCGCCCGATTCGAGTACTCCCAGTCTGCGCACGATCGATGCACGTGTTAGAACCAATCTCGACGTCGTCGCCCAGAACGACATCGCCGATCTGCGGAATTTTTTGTAAGCGCCCCTCTTGGAACGCCCATCCGAACCCCTCGCTACCCACGACCGCGCCGGGATGAATCACCACGCGATCGCCGAGCGTCGAACCTTCCAGTACCGTAGCCCGCGCATGCAGAATGCACGACTCGCCAATACGCACGTCCGAGGCGACAATGGCTGCTGTTTGCAAGGTGCTGCCCGCGCCCACGACCGCGCGTTCCCCGACGTACACGAGTGCGCCGATATAAACCTCGGCACCAATCTGTGCGCTTGGATCCACCACGGCACTTGGATGGCGGAAGGCTCCGTGTGGAATAGCGCGTTCGAAGTTCTTGAGCAGCACGGAGAGCGCCATTCGCACTGATTCGACAGCCAACAGCGGTTTGCCGATGGCTGCTTGATCGGAAATCAGCGCTGCCTCAACCAACACCGCTCCGGCATCGGACCGTAGGGCCTCACGCAAGTAACGCTCGTCAGTCGCAAACGTCAGCGTGCTGCTACCGGCTTCATGCACTGCGGCAATGCCCGTTATTTCCGTCTCGGGGTCTCCATGAATGATACCCTCGACCTGCTGTGCTAATTGAGCGAGCGTTGCCACGCGCTTGAGGCTCGTTACGGCTTACTCGACGGAGTGGCTTCCGTGATCTTTAGAATCTTCTCCACATCGGGCGTAATATCGGTACCACCATAGCCAACAAACTCGCGCGTGAAAACCATTGTGAACTTTTTGTCGCGAGCGACTTGCGTGGCAGCGCTGCGCACGTCATCGGTGAGTTCTTTTTGGACGGCGGCGTATTTCACTTGAAGCTGATACCGCTCGCGATTCTTCTGTGCTTCGGATCCGCGCGACCGGTCGATCGTGGCCATGTCCACGCTGTACTGATTGTTATCATTTTGAAACTTCGGCCAGTACTGCAATAGACGGTTCGTGTCAACGATCGCAATTGGTGACTGCTGGGCGCCGCCGGTGCCGCATCCGCTTAGGGACACCGCTGCAATGGCCGCGGTTAGGAGTATCGTTCGTTTTTTCACTCGTGTAGACTCTCGATATCTTTCTCTGCATCGCCGGTAAGATCCACGCCACCGACGGGTGCGACAACATTCGTGAACACGACCTTGAGGCCGCGCCCAGAGGCTATGGTACGGACTTCGCGTTGCACCTGTGCAAGCATTTGACTGTAGAGCTGGTCGCGCTGGTGGTGCAGGTCGTCCAATTGCTTGGCAACCGAACTTTGCGCCGTGGTATCCACACCATGGAGGGCTTTAAAACGGGCATCCAAGTCGCTTCGCGTCTTGCTAAAGTTCGCGATCGTTTTTGCCACGTCGCTTTGAAACTGCGCTTTATATTGACGATCGATCTGCGCAATCTTGGCCTGCATTGCCGGCGATACGCGGCCCGGTGACCCGGAGGCGCTTCCTCCGAGAGCCCCAAGCTGCGCGGTGACCTGGGAACTGACACTCTGGTGGCGGGCCTGCAGTTTGGCTTGCGTCTGCTGATGAATGGCCAGCGCTTGTTTGGATATCTCACTTCCCGTTTGCGAACGCAGTTGCGATCGGTAAGCGGAAAGCGTTGCCGCATCGCGGCTGCGCATTGCAGATACGGCCGAACTTTCCCGGCGATCGAGTGCTGCTAGCTGCGCCTTTACTTGCGCACGCAGGGTATCGTCCATGGCAAGGTTGTTGATGCGCGTACGCAACGACAAACGCTCCGAAGAATCGCGGCTCGCTAGCTCTAAGGAAAGCTGCGATTCTTTCGCGGCCAACTCTTCTGCCTTTTGCTGATACTGCCGGTCGGCACGCGATCCAAGCTGTTGCGAAAGCGCCACGACGGCATTGCGATCCTGTGTGAGGACAGCCTGCTGATATTGATTGAAGTCGGTATTTGCTTGCGCCGTTACGCTAGCCGCCTGAGATGCGGCCGTATTCTGCATGGATTGCGCCGGCGCGGTTCCCGGATTCTCCCCGGCTGCAACAAGAGCCGCATGAATGGCTGCCTGCTCGCGCTGAGCGTATTCTGTCTGGCGTTGCTGCAACTGGTGGTTCGCCTGTGCGCGCGCATTTTCCAATTCGTGATTGAGTTCAACGGTCTCTCGCGCGATGTCCGCTCCGGTCTTGGGCACCGACGGGGCGAGCGCACGCAAGCCAAGCGCATCAATGTTGGAATCGATTTGCGCGAGCTGCCCGTACAACGGATGCTTTTTCATGACGTCATTCAAGCGGACATAACCGACACCGCGCACGGTCGCCGAATGCACGTCGATGGGCTGGCTACAACCACTCAGAACCAGCACGCCAACAATGAAGGCGAGGCTGGAAAGGCGCTTACTTAAGGGCACTCTGGACATCCGCTGTGATGTCCGTCCCGCCGTAAATAAGATCTCCGCGGTCGATCACCAAGAGGAGATTTTTTTTCTTGGCTACGTCGGCTATCACGGATTGGGTCTGATCGACGAGCGGCTTGAGCACTTGGTCGCGGCGGTCGCCCACCGTCTTTTCATAGTTCTTGAAAATAGCTTGGCGATCGGCGTCTGTTTTTGCTTTCGCCATTTGCTGCTGCGCGAGGCTCTTCTGTTCGGTGTCATACTTGGCGAACTCATCGCTCGCGGTTTTTAGTTTAGGAATTTGATCGATCGCGGTTTGATCGACCGATCCCACTTCCGAGGGCCCAGGCGTGCTCACCGGGGGTACGATCTGGCCCGGGCTTTGCAACAGGTCGATAACGCTCTTGGTGATATCTTGGCCGCCAAAAATAACGATTCGCTTGTCGACCACAACGGTTAGATTCTTGCTCGAGCTCACCGATGCGATGGCCGTTTGGGCACGCGCAAACAGCGGGCCCATGACTGCTCGCTGGCGATCGAGGAGCTTCTGCTGAAAAGCTGCCACGATACGTTGCTGATCCGTTTGCGATCGCGCGCGTTTGACTTCAGATTGAAACTGGCGGTCGAGACCAGCCTTATACTCTGCGAGTTGGCGGTTGGCCGAAATAAATTGCGGCAGATTTCCGATTGCTCCCTGATCGATCGAACCAACGTCGGTCAGATCGGCGGCAAGGGCGAGCGGAGCCGCAACGAGCGCAAACAAGGCAAATGCCGCCGTGAGAATATGCTTTGAAGCGTGGTTCATTCTAAAAACTCTGTCCAATTCCAAAACTGGTGTGCGTGCCATTACTGCCACGCGCAAAGTCGATTCGAATACTCCGTAGATTTAACTGCGGTAAGTCAAAGCGCAGGCCCAGCCCCGCATCGCCGCGCGCAGACCAGTTTCCCGGATAGGAAATGATGCGGTTGGTATAGGGGTCGAGCAGCGGTGAGGCGCCGCGAATACGCCACGCACCTTCATCAATAAATGCGGCCAAGACCAGCTTATTGTTGAGAATCGGCTTGCGCAGTTCGAGCTGGCCGAGAAAGGTGTCGGTTCCGTAGAATACGCTGCTGTATCCGCGCAAGTTCTGGTCCGAGAACGTGAAAAGCGTGTTCGGCGGAATGGCTCCGGTCGAAATGCCGACTTGCGCATGCATACCGAGCGTCGCTGTGTTTTTCAACGGAAAGAAATTGACGGCATCAAACGTTGTTTTTGAGTAGTTAAAATCCGACCCAATGCCGGGCGCGCTCACTTCGGTTCCAAGCGATGCGGAGTGTCCGCGATGGGGGTTGAAAATGTCATCACGTGTGTCGGTACTGATACCGCCACTTACCGAGTTCAGACGGTAGGGCTTGCCCGTGTTGACGTTTGCGATCGAGGGAGCATTGATACCAAAGCTGCCGTTCGTGGGCGTCCCGCCCAAGATCGGGTTCGGCGTTGGACCGACCAGCACGTTGGGCGTTCCCGCTTGGAAAAAGTACGGGCTGGGAACGGTCGTCTGGTTAGTGACTTTTTGCACGCTTGCGCCCAAGCTCACGCGCGTATAATCGGTGAGGCGCCGGCCGACTTGCGCCGAGAGCCCCACGGATTTTGCGATGCTGGTGGCGATCACACCCGAGATTTGCGATGAATTTTGACTGGGGAAAAGCGTGACCGCGACCGGCGCGCCTCCCGCAGTGGCCGTCGGCGCGGCAAATCCACCTGTGGTTGTCGGATAGACGGGATAGTAATTGGTTTGGCCGTTACCAAAGACGGTCGCACCGAAGCTGTACTTCTGCGACTGCTTGGTCTTTCCGACATACGGTACGGTGAACGAAAGCGAAGTCGTATAATTACGAGCGCCGCGTTCGAGCTGAATGTTGGCGCCATTTCCGGTCCCGTTGAGGTTGGTGTTTGAGAACGAAATCGTTCCGTAAAGCCCTTGGCCGGTCAAGCCGCCGGAATAGCCCGCACCGACTGTCGCATTTCCCGTGCGCTGTTCGGTCACGGCCCAATCGATGGTCACAAGTGCCGGCTTCTTGGGATCGGGACCCGGATTAACGTGCGGGTCGACCTTTGAAAAGAACCCCGTACTGTTCAGGCGTTCGTAGTCGCGGCGAAGGCCGCCGGTGGTAATGTACATGCCGGGACGCATGCGCAATTCGCGGCGCACGACTTCGTCATGCGTACGCGTATTGCCGGTGATTTGGACCGCTCCAATGCGGGCCGCGCTGATCTCGTAGCGCACGTCGGTCGTTCCCGCCTTAAGATCGATGGTCGAAGGATCGGGACCGCCGGCAAAATCGCCGAGGATGAGATCGTATTTTTCGTAGAGTTTCTTGACAGCTTCGATATCTTTGTCGCGCGCTTCATCTGAGTACGGCGTGCCCGCTTTGACCTTAAGCACGGGCAAGATGACGGTCGGAGGCAGCAATGGGTCGCCAACGATGACCACGCGGCGGACGATGAGGCCTTCTTGAATCGAAAGCGCGAGCACACCCGACTTGAGCGAATCTGAATTAATATCTTTGACGTGCGAGGGAACCTGGCCGCCGAAGCCCTGACGATCGTAGTAGGAGTTGATCTTGAGGACATCTTGATGGAAGGTGTTGGTGTTGAGCACCTGCCCGACGGATGTATCCATCAGCGCGAGAAGCGTGTCCGAAGTCACGTGCTCGTTGCCGGCAAAGGTAATGCGCGTGATGACCGGATTTTCGATAACGCGGTATGTGATGGCAACACCACCCGGGCGCTGGCGAACAAGCGGCGGCACTTGGTCGGCAAAATAGCCGAGTGCGAAAATGTTTTTCAGATCCTCTTGCACGACCGCAGGATCGAACGAGTCGCCAGGGCGCGCTTTAATAACTGCCAGAATGCGATCGGCCGGAACGTGGACGTTACCGGAAATATCAACTGAGACGATCCGTGGTCCGCTCGCAGCAACCGACGCGGTCGGCAAGACAAGCGCTGAAATGGTGATTAGTGCAAGCACGAAGCCTGCGCACCGGACAAGCGCACGAGGCGCACGCCAGAGGCTAAAGGTCATCGAAAATTTTCTTCCCTACAAATGATTGTGTGCCGACAGAGTCAGCACTGTAACGCGCCAGAGTGGCACATTGTTTCGGCCCGGGTCGCAGGTTCTCTGCATCGCAA
>JALYIF010000117.1 GCA_030775925.1 Vulcanimicrobiota bacterium
CCCTGCTGGAAACTCTTCGAAGCGCAGGATCAAGCCTACCGCGATTCCGTGCTACCCCCCGACGTCACCGCGCGCATCTCCATTGAAGCGGGCGCAACCCTCGGCTGGGAACGCTGGGTCGGCACCCGCGGCATCTGCTTTGGACTCGACCATTTCGGAACATCCGCACCAGCCGCAGAGATCGCCAAAGAGTACGGCTTCACTCCTGAGAACATCGCCAAAGTCGCATCAGAAAAATTCGCCCTGACCCCTCGTTAACCCAAAGACAATACAAGTACGCAATAATAAACCCGACACCACGAACCAAGACCACGAGATAATCGCCCTTTAGCGCGCCCTGGGGGCACGCAGCCAGAAGAAAATACTCACGCGCGCTTAGTTCCGGGGGCCCCAGCTTTGCTGGGGGGCGCGGAGCCAGGCGAAGCGCCTTAAAACCGGGAGCGCCTTTTAAATGAACCAACTTAAAGAACTGCTTGATGCGGGGCAAAGCGTTTGGATTGACAATCTGCGCCGCGGTATGTTTGCCTCCGGTGAACTGCAAAAAATGATCGATCAGGGGCTGCGCGGCATGACCTCGAATCCGACCATTTTTGAGAAAGCCATCGGCACCGGCAACGACTACGACGAGCAGCTCAAGTCGCTCATCGGCAAGGAGCAGGACGCGAATAAGCTCTTTTGGGAGCTGGCTATTAAAGATATCCAAAGCGCGACAGACCTCTTCCGCCCCGTCTACGACAGTAGCCATGGCAACGACGGATTTGTCAGCTTGGAAGTCTCTCCACTCCTCGCGCATGATACGCAAGGCACGATCGCCGCAGCAAAAGAGATTTGGAAACGCGTGGACCGTCCCAATCTTATGGTTAAAATTCCCGGCACGAACGAAGGCGTGGCCGCAATTGAAGAGTGTATTGCCTCGGGCCTCAACATCAATGTAACGCTGATCTTCTCGATCGATATGTACGAGAAGACCGCACAAGCTTACATCAACGGCCTCAAGCGGCGTTCGGATGCAGGCCAGCCCATCGACCGGATACGGTCCGTAAATAGCGTCTTTGTGAGCCGGATCGATACGGCGATTGACAAACTTATTCAGGCTCGCATCGATAAAGGCGAAAAGCAACTTGAGAATTTGCTCGGGAAAGCCGGCGTCGCAAACCTGAAGCTCACGTATCAAAAATTCTTGACGCTCTTCCATGGACCAGCGTTTGAAGCCATCGCCGCTAAGGGAGGGGTTGTGCAGCGTCCCCTCTGGGCCAGCACGTCGACTAAAAATCCCAATTTCCCAGACTTAATGTATGTGGAGACGGTCGTAGGAAAAGACACCGTCAATACGATGCCTCCGAACACCTATGCAGCCCTTTTGGATCACGGCCACGTCACTGCCGACACGGTGACGCAAGACTTGGAGGGTGCGCGGGCGACGATGCAGGCACTCCAGAGCGCAAAGATTTCTCTCTTCGAAGTCACGAGCCAACTTCAAAAAGAGGGCGTCTCGTCGTTTTCGGATTCGTTTGCCGCCTTGCTTGGTGCCATCGTGTACAAGCAAAAACAACTTGCGGACGGCGCGGAGCGCGTCGCTCTTGCGCTGGGTTCACATCAAGCCGCTTACACGGCAGCGCTGGATGAACTGGCCAAAAACGATGTACTCAAAAAACTGTGGGCGCACGACCCTTCACCTTGGTCGGGGGAGACCGCAGCCGCCACAATCATCAAAGCCGCGCTGGGGTGGCTGGACATTCCTCAGCACATGCTTGAGAATGTTCCGAATTTGCAATCATTTGGCAAAGAATGCGCGCAGTGTTTCGATCATGTTGTGGTTCTTGGAATGGGCGGAAGTTCGCTCGCCCCAGACATTATGCGTGCGACGTTTGGCAAGCGCGAGGGCTACCCGCAATTGCACGTGCTCGATTCCACCGATCCACAACAGATCGCCGAACTAGAAAAGCAACTCGAACTCGAGGATACCCTCTTCATCGTCGCCAGCAAAAGCGGCACGACAACTGAGCCTGACGCCTACTACCGGTATTTCTGCGACAAAGTCAGCAAGGTTGTCGGGTCGGCCAAGGCGGCTTCCCATTTCGTCGCTATCACGGATCCCGATACGAAATTGGCCAATGAAGCAAAGGCCGCGGGCTTCCGTCGCGTGTTCATCAACGATCCGAACATCGGTGGGCGCTATTCCGCCCTTTCGTACTTTGGCATGTTACCAGCCGCGCTCGCCGGGTTTGACATAAATCTCTTGCTCGACCGCGGTCTGGGTGCCATGCATGCAAACGATAAGACGGTTTCGCCCAAGGATGCGCCCGGCGTGCGCTTCGGAGCCGCACTTGGTTCTCTTGCCAATGCGGGCCGCGACAAACTCACCATCGTGACGCATCCCGGTGTCAAAGCATTTGGTGCATGGGCAGAGCAACTCATCGCCGAGTCGACCGGAAAACTCGGTAAAGGCATCGTCCCAATTGAAGGTGAGCCGCTTGGCACTCCGGCGTCCTATGGCGATGACCGCGTCTTCGCCTACGTCGGAGCCGGGCTTCCAAATGCCGATGCAGCGACCGAGTCTTCTTTGGCTGCACTCGAACAGGCAGGACACCCGGTTATCCGGCTCGCGATGAACGACGCCTATGATGTTGGCGAACAATTCTACCAATGGGAAATTGCAACCGCGATCGCGGGCTCGCTCATGGGCATTAATGCCTTCGACCAGCCCAACGTTCAGGAATCCAAAGACAACACCGTCGCCCTTCTCAAGGAGCAAGCCACAAAGGGCAGCTTTGCCGAGCCAGCGGTAAACGTCAAAGGCGACAAATTCGAAATCATCTTTCTCTCTGGAAGCACATCGCTTAGAAGCGGCAGCATCGAGGACGCGCTGAGCGGCCTCTTTAGCCAGGTCAAATCGCATGACTACTTCGCATTTACAGCCTACATTGCGCGCAATGAGGCCCACACCGCGTTGCTCACCAATTTGCGATGCAAAGTCCGGGACGCTCACAAAGTAGCCACAACCGTGGGCTTTGGGCCGCGCTTCTTGCACTCGACCGGTCAACTTCATAAGGGCGGCCCCAATACCGGCGTCTTCATGCAAATCACCGCAGACGCGCCGTTTGATTTCCCCATCCCCGGCATGAACGTGGGATTTCGGATCCTCGAGGCCGCGCAAGCACTCGGCGATTTCCAATCATTGGACAAGCGCACGCGCCGCGGCGTGCGAATTCACCTCAAAGGCGATGTTGAAGCCGCGCTGCGTGAACTCGTGACGCGCATCGACGACGCCTTAACGGCCAAAACGTAAGAGCACTCTACTACCTTCGAATGGGAGTTGTATGAAGTTAGGAATGATCGGGCTAGGCAAGATGGGCGCCAACATGACCACGCGCCTTATTCGCGGCGGACACGAGGTCGTCGCGTATGACCGCAGCGCCGATGCCGTTAAGAGCGTGGCTGCCGGAGGGGCAGTCGGTGCGACATCGTTGCAGGATGTGATTGGTAAACTAAGCGCCCCCCGCATTGTCTGGATCATGGTGCCTTCGGGCGCGCCCACCGATCAAACGATTGATGACCTGCTCACACATTTGCAAGCCGGCGATATTATCATCGATGGCGGCAATACGAAATGGACTGACGGGCTCGCGGCAGAGAAACGCTGCAAACAAAAGGGCGTGGAATTGGTCGATGCCGGAACGAGTGGCGGCGTATGGGGATTGGAAAACGGCTATTGCCTCATGGTTGGTGGTGATGAGAAAGCCGTAAAAACGTGTGAGCCGATCTTTCTTACCTTAGCGCCACCCAATGGGTACGCGCACGTCGGTCCCGCTGGTGCAGGGCACTTCTCCAAAATGGTTCACAATGGAATCGAATACGGCATGCTCGCCGCCTATGGCGAAGGTTTTGAGATCTTAGAGAAATCAGAGTTCACCTTCGATTTAGGGCAACTCGCCGAACTGTGGACACATGCGAGCGTCGTGCGTTCGTGGCTGCTCGACCTTGCGGTGCTTGCGTTCAAACAAGATCCCGGACTCAAAGACATCAAGGGGTACGTCGACGACACCGGCGAGGGGCGCTGGACCGTACAAGCGGCCATGGATCAAAGCGTGCCCGCACCCGTTATCACGATGGCGCTGCTTTCGCGATTTGTCTCGCGCCAAGATGAATCATTTAGTGCAAAAGTCGTCGCCGCCTTACGCAATCAATTCGGCGGCCACGCTGTAAAAGAAGAAACCCATGCCTGACAGCGGCACGGCGACGGCGACGGCCCAGCCCGCACCCGACGGCCACGCGACCAATCCGCTCCGGGGCGGTTTAGATACCGATCGAATTACCGAACCATGTAGCGTGGTCTTCTTCGGTGCGAGCGGCGATCTGTTTAAGCGAATGTTGCTGCCGGCCATGTACAATTTGCGGCTCACCGATATTATGCCGAGTGACTTTGCAATTATCGGCTACTCGCGCACCGAGTACACGGACCAAACGTTTCGCGACTACTGCAAAGAAAACGTGGATCAATTTTCGCGTTCCGGCCCCTCCAAAGATCCACTTTGGAGCGACTTCTCGCAGCGCTTGAGTTATATCTCCGGCGAATTTGACGACGTCTCGGATTACGACCAGCTCAAGGCAAAGCTCGCCCAGAACGACGCGAAGTTCGGAACCAAAGGCAACGTCCTCTTCTACCTCTCCACACCACCGCAGGTTTTTCCACTCATTATTGACCATCTTCAAAAATCCGGTTTAGATCCCAAATCCAATACCAAAGGCTGGACGCGCATCATTATCGAGAAGCCGTTCGGAATCGATCTCGATAGCGCTCGCGCGCTGCAAACCGAAGTCGAAAAAGTCTTCGATGAGAGCCAGGTCTATCGAATCGATCACTACTTGGGCAAAGAGCCGGTGCAAGATATCATGGCGCTCCGCTTTGCGAACATGATTTTTGAGCCGATTTGGGATCGTCGCTATATCGACAGCATACAGATCACCGCCGCTGAAACGCTCGGGGTGGAGCTTCGCGGCGGCTACTACGATCATGCGGGCGCGCTGCGAGACATGATCCAAAACCACGTGATGAATTTGCTCGCGCTGGTAGCGATGGAACCGCCGGTAAACTCCGATGCCGATTCGATCCGCAACGAGAAATTTAAAGTCCTTTCGGCGATTAGGCCGATCACTGGAGACCAGGTCTCCACTCAGGCAGCGCGCGGCCAATATGGTCCCGGCACCGTCGATAGCAAGATGGTCGCAGGATACCGGGAAGAACAGGATGTCGATCCAAAATCGAACGTTGAAACCTTTGCCGCCGTCAAGCTCCATGTCGATAATTGGCGTTGGGCCGGCGTGCTGTTTTATCTGCGAAGCGGGAAGCGTCTGGCGCGAAAAGTGTCGGAAATTGCCGTGCGCTTCAAGCCAATTCCACACCGGTTATATGGCGAAAAAAGCGACACGATCGATCCCAACTACTTAGTGATGAAGATTCAACCCGATGAGGGTGTCACGCTGCGCTTCAATGCTAAAGTGCCCGGGCCAAAGAATCACATTCGCGGCGTCAATATGGATTTTAATTACGGCACAGGTTTTGGTGTGCAATCGGCGCCGGCTTACGAGCGGCTGATTGCCGATGCCGTACGTGGCGACGCAACGCTGTTTACCCGCTGGGATGCAGTGCAACGCGCGTGGGAGATCGTGATGCCCATCTTGCAGACGTGGACGGCAACCAAGGCCACTTTCCCCAACTACACAGCGGGCAGCCAAGGACCTGAGGATGCCGAGAAACTCGTCGATGCCGACGGGCAAGCCTGGAGACGAATTTAGTGCCCTCCGACGGGGCTGCCACGATCGATCTTGGCGCCATCGAGGATCAACTCCAACACGCTCGTCAAAGCGCAGGCGGCGCTACAGCGACGACGATGAACCTTATCGTATACGTCGATCGCGAAAGTTTGCAAGGGCGCGCATCGGAACGAGCGAAAGCGCTTTCGGAAAAATATCCCGCACGCGTGATGATTTTGCACCGCGATGAAGAGCGTGTCAAAATTCACACGTCCGTCCGAAAGATCGGCGAGAGCCAAACTGTTAACGCCGAGATGATCGAGCTTGGTGTCGCCCATATGTCTCCGCAAGCCATCTGCTCGGCCATCAATACGCTTCGGGTAGCCGATATTCCCAACGTATTGTGGTGGACCAGTGACACCGTTGCAAATGAGCTACTCTTCGATGACATGATCGTCATGATGGACACCATCATCGTCGATTCATCCGGCATCGACGGCGAGGAGTTCGCCATCCGGGAACTGGCAGAATTTTTCGCCGGGAACCGGAACGTGCTTCTTCGCGATCTTGCCTACATGCGGCTCGCGCCGTGGCAGGACATGGTGGCGCAGTTTTTTGATGACGCCGCGTTTGTTGCCGACGTGCATCGCATCGAACGAGTGGAAATTACCGCTGGCTCGGACGCAGAAGGCTACTACCTGATCAGCTGGCTCGCCAGCAGGCTTCACTGGAAGCCCTGCGGGCGTTTTGCGCTGTGCGATGCGGATGGCCGTAAAATTGAAGTCGTAATGAAGCGTAACGGAGAGTTGCGCCGCGTCTTACGCATCGCACTCTCAACTCAGGAATCTGTGTTCTGCGCGGAGTTGACCGACTCTCCCGATACCGTCTGCATGAGCGTCAGCGGTGCCAAGAGCAGCCCGCAACGCTGCTCGCCGCTTCAGCACATCGACAACATGTCGCTGCTCGAAAAGGCTTTTTTAATCCCCGCGCACGATGAAGTCTTTGAATCGTCGCTACGCGTCCTGCACGATCTTCTTGCATTCCATACATAGGGGGGCAACGGGGTGAACCAAAACGAGCACGAAAATGTTGAAATCTTCGAGAGCCCCGGAGAACTCGCGCAAGCCTTAGCCAACCATTTTATCAACGCGGCTCAGACCGCGATTACCGTGCGCGGTGCGTTCTTTGTTGCACTCGCTGGAGGAACAACGCCCAAGGCTGCCTATCAATTGCTAGCCCAAGAACCCTACCGCGACACCGTATCGTGGGCAGATGTCTTCATCTTTTTTGGCGACGAGCGTTGCGTGCCTCCGGACGACGATCAGTCGAACTACCGCATGGCTAAAACGGCCTTCCTCGATGGTGTAAACATTCCGGCCCACAACATTCACCGTATGCGCGGCGAAGCCGACCCTTCCACCGCTGCCGCGGAGTACGCGACGATGATGCAGCAAGACCTTGGCGAGTTTCCTCGCTTTGACTTGATCTTGCTCGGTATGGGACCCGACGGACACACCGCCTCATTATTTCCAGGCAGCCTACAGAACCATGCGGGAGAGACGCTCGTGGAAGCGCCTTATGTTGAGAAATTCAAAACATACCGTCTCACCATTACTCCGCGAGTGATTAATAATGCGCGCGAAGTGTGCATAGCCACCGAAGGCGCAGGCAAGTCACCAACGCTCGCCGCGGTCCTGCGAGGTCCCAAGGATCCAAATAAATACCCCGTGCAAATCGTCGCGCCGACCGACGGCCAATTGACGTGGCTCGTCGACCGCGCGGCGGCCTCCGAACTAGAAACGTAAACGGCCGTGCAGGCGACTACGCTTGAACGCGTTGACGTTCAAAACGTTGTCGAGGCGCTGGATCGCGCCTACACTGGATACGATGTGCCGCTGTCGTTCACGGTGGCCAGTACCGCCAACTACTTACGAGTGCATGATATCTGCGCCGAGGCCTCTCCGATTTGGCTCAAAGATGGCCGTCCCGTGGCCCTCGGCTTACTCGGCGTGAGGGACCAGCGGGCTTGGGTCGGGGCATTCGGAATCGCGCCAGAGTATCGAGGAAAGGGT
>JALYIF010000118.1 GCA_030775925.1 Vulcanimicrobiota bacterium
TGCTCAATTACAAAACGAATCCAGAGTGGTATAAAGCTGCGAAAAACTTCGGCGTGGACATTGCTGTTGAGTCTGCGGGTGGCGAAACGCTTGCGCGGATTGTCGATCTGATCAAGCCGGGTGGACGCGTGGTGACGTATGGCGGCACAAACGGCAATGCTACGTTGCGTCCGTTCTCCATTTTTTGGAAACACATCGACGTTTTGGGCACTTCGATGGGCAGTCCGGCAGATTTTGCTGCGATGTTAGAATGCTTTGGCCGCGGCCTGCAACCGGTGATCGATCGAATTTTCCCGATGGAAGATGCCGCGGCTGCAGCCGAGCATCTTGATAGCGCCGCACAATTTGGAAAAGTCGTGCTGGCGATCTCACCCGCTTAGCTCATACACCCGGAGCGTATCGAGACGAAGGAGCGCCCCGAGTTCCGCCTCGATCACGCGCGCATCCTCGGCGCCCACAATTGTTTCCCATTCGGGATTGAGAATCGCATGCTCTTGCGATGTCAGCTCGCGTGGCAGTGCCACCGAGCGCACGCGCCCCTCTTGTTCGAGAGCTAGAAGATACGCGAGCATTTGTCGTGCGGCCGCGGGCCACAGAATCGGCTTGGTCTGGGCATAGATGCGCATGACAAGTTCTGGAATGGATTGCGGGTGGTCGCTGAGAGCGATTAAGAGTTCGTTTTCGCGAAAGCGCCGGTGCTGGATGTATTCGTGCAGTTTTGCGGCCGGATCGTCCACGCGCTCGCCGTGGCCGCCGTAGATCGCTTGCGCATCCGGAAATTCATCGGAGAGTCGTTGCAGCGTGGCTTGATACGGCCGCATCGCACCGCCGGGCGGGGCAATGACAACAGTACCTTCTCCCAGCACCACATCGCCGGTGAATAGCGCTCGCTCCTCGGCCAAATAAAACGCAAGATGATCAAAGGTGTGTCCGGGAGCATCGACGATTTTAATGTGTGCGGTTCCAACCCGAAAGAGTTCGCGGTCGCGAAGCTTTCGTTGATGCGGTATCTCACTGCGGACGTGCGCGGCAACGGTGGCGCCCGTTTTGGATCTGAGCAGTGCGGCGGCGGGTGCGTGATCTGGATGCCCGTGCGTTAGCAGAATTGTATCAATACGCAGGCCCAGTTTCGCGGCTTGCGCGATCAAGCGATCGACGTGGCCTTCATGCGGCGGCCCGGGATCGATGCAAATCGCCTTGCCCATCCCACAATCAAGGAGATAGGAATTGGTTCCCGACAGCGTCATCGCCGACGGATTCGGCGCTCGCACCAGGGTAACGGTTGGCGAATCTACCACGCGTATTCGAGTTCGCGCGGGAGAGAGAACCCCTGGTCGGCAGTCGTATGGGGCATAATCTGAAGAATAGGTTTTTCTTTTGCGAACTGCAGAAGCTCGTCGATTGAATGGAATTCGGCTAGCCGCTCGACATGCTTGATGGTCGGATAGACCATGGCATACGATCCGCCAGCGCACCGTTCTAGGGCCACGCGCGGCGCGATCCAGATTTCATCGTGCGTTTCATTTCTGTCGGCAATAGCGTGCTGCGCATCGGCGCGTGCGACAAAGAAGTGGGCATTAAAGCGCCGGCCTTCACTGGGCGGCGTGATCCATTGCGAGAAAAACTCGAGCTCACCGGCATTCAGCCGTACGCCCAGCTCTTCGAGGGTCTGGAGAAATGTCTGTTTGCCTTCCAAGAGCTTTGTGCGTACCTGGTGCAAGGTGATTGGATCGACGGACGATATCGTATCGGCGCCTAAAAGAACTCCGGCTTCTTCGAAGAGTTCGCGTAGCGCGGCAATGATGAGCGCCCGCGAGTCCGCTGCCGATAGGGTGCTCTCTCCGGACGCTTCTAAATGCGGAGTTTCTATCGCCCTGAACATGCGAGCGAGCCGTTCCTGGTCTAGTCCGGTAAAGCGAGCGAGCAGCTTGTCCTCGTAGTCTGCTTTGTCTACGGTGCCTCCCGGAAAGACAAACACATCGGGAGCAAACGTACTCTTCGCACTGCGACGCAGCATGAAGACCTCGAAATTTTCCGACAGGGCGGGACGCACGAGCATGATGGTTGAGGCGAGCCGGATCACAATGCAGGAACCTTCGATCGGGGCACTACGTTCTTAGGGTATGAAATCGCGTGTTGTCGGCCTCTTCGCCGCCGTCCTGTTCTGCGTGGCAGCATCGGCTGCTTTTGCGCAAAGCACTCCGACCCCCGCGCCCTCCAGCGCTCCGGTCGTCCTGCCGACGATGCCCCCGGGTACGAACCCGGTGGTTCAGTCGATCATTAATGCGGTTATCGGTTCGGTTGCCGGCCGCGTGAAAGCGGATTACGGGTGGGAGCCCAATCGCGCCCGCGGCGTAGTAACGTTCTTTAAGCGCTTTGACATGCAAGTGCGCTTCTCGAATGGGAGCTATCGCACGATCCATCTCCATCAAGGTACGGTAATCAATCCCCGCGGTTCGAGCCTCAAAGAGGGCGATCGCGTTGACG
>JALYIF010000119.1 GCA_030775925.1 Vulcanimicrobiota bacterium
CCGTGCACACCAGTTGCGTGCCCTGGGGGCCAACGACGAGGAAGCCTTCAGTACCGCGGACGGCGATCTGCGAGGTGGGTGTCTGAAACGTGTAATTTGAACGGCTGCCGCCGGGGTGCTTGATGGCGAATTTCAGGGCGCCACCCTCCACACGAATGGTGGAACCGGGACCGTTTTGCCCCGTGTTAAAGGCGCCTACACGCACCCGCGTATTCTCACCGAGAGCAACCACGGACGAATCTGGCAGATTCAGTGAGGCCGCCGAGGCGCGGCCGGTCAGTGCCAAGACGTCGTCGGCCAGCACAATCTTGCCGCTGACGGGATGAGAGGCCCCGCTCGCATCCTGGTAGCTCACGCTCCCGCGATCTCGTTGCAGTTCTTTATCCTGCGCACCGAGCGCGCTCTGCGGAACAAGCAATGCCATCAGGCCAACGGCCAGCAGCATGCGAGTCGTCTGCGGGAAATGCAACATGGGCCCACCTCCAAAGGAAGAGGCACCAATGATTCGGCGGAGCCCGAGCTATTCTTTCCGCTCGGGCGAACCCTGGTTACATTTTGAGCCGGCAGGTCGCAACTCTCTGCTTCCAGCAGGTATCTTGACCCGTACATCAGCTTGTTTTGTGAGGTCGAATGGTCAGGCGCCTGATTCCCATCCTGGGGATCACGTTTATCGATATTTTGGGATTCAGTATTCTGATTCCGACGCTCCCGTATCTCGCGCTGCATTTTAATGCATCCGCTTTTACGATCGGCGTCATTTTTTCGACGTTTTCAGCGTGCCAACTCATCGCCGGACCCCTCTGGGGTAGTATCTCAGACCGGATCGGGCGCAAGGCCGTTCTTATCATCAGCCAAATCGGCGCAACGATCGGTTGGGCTATGCTCGCGTTCGCTCCGAATATTATGTGGGTCTTCATTGCGCGGATGGTTGAAGGCGCATCCGGTGGGAACATCGGGGTAACCCAGGCCTACGTTGCGGATCTGGTGGAACCCAAGCAGCGCGCACGGGCTTTCGGCTACATCGGCGCCGCATTCGGCGCAGGCATGGTATTCGGCCCCGTTTTCGGCGGTTTGCTGTACCAGCACTACGGCTTTCAAGTGACGTTTCTTGCCGCGTCCGCTCTGCAGCTCGTTACGTTGATCGTCACCATTTTTGGATTGCCGGAATCGCGAACCGCACCAGAAGAAGCCGTCCCGGGCTTTTCCGAGATCATCACCAGTTTTCGCATTCCGCGGCTCTCGCGTATCCTCTGGCAAAAGCTTGCGCTTTCTCTTGGATTGTATGCGTGGTTCGGAGTCTTCTCGCTGTTTCTCGCAAGACAAATGCATTTTGGGCTGGCCGAAACGGACTATTACTTCTCGGCTTTTGCGATCTTGAACGTGATCATGAATATCTTTATCGTCGGACGCGTCTCAGATCGCGTCGGCGAACGGGCGCTCTCAAATCTGGGATTGGGTTCCCTCGTGCTCGCCTTTGCGTTCGTACCGTTCGTCAACTCCATTCCGACTTTGGGCATTAGCTTAAGCCTTTTCAGCTTGGGAATGGCTTTTTCAAACAGCGGTATTACCGCCCTCATCAGCAACGCCGCCACAAATGCAACACAAGGGACTGTGCTAGGCGTTTCGTCCGCACTCGATTCATTTGCCGGCATGGTTTCCCCGCCGCTTTCTACGTATGCGCTCGGGCGCTATGGATCGCCTTATTCGAGTGTCGTTTCCGGCGTTATGGCGGCGATTGCATTGCTCATGGGATTGGCTGCTGCACCCAAAGATAAGGATTATAAAAACGATGATGCAAGCCCGCTCGACGCTCTGCTTGCATCACCGCTTCGAACTGAAGAGCAATTAGCGGAGGGCTAAACGCCCGTTAGGCAACGCGTTTCTTCTTGGCGGCCGTTGCCTTTTTCGCCGGGGCTGCTTCGCGCGTCGCGCGATGCTTCTTGGTTTCATCTAAGCTTTGCTGCAACACGTCCATAAGATTTACAACGGTCGCACGCGGAGCCGACTTCTTAGCTTTTGGTAGCTCCTTGCCCGCGGCACGTGCTTCAATCATTGCCATAAGTTCTTCGTGATATTTATTCTTGAAATTCTCCGGCTCGAATTTTTCCACCGCCATCGTATCAATCAGCATCTTGGCCATCTTCATCTCGGCCGGCGGCATTTTTTCTTCTTTTGGAAAGTCTAGGGTATCGGCTTCAACGATCTCATCGGCCCAATGCATGATC
>JALYIF010000120.1 GCA_030775925.1 Vulcanimicrobiota bacterium
GTACCCCGAACCGCCGCGTCGATGGTTTCCATCCGCGGAACATCATGAAACACAACTGCAAATTCCGCGTCCGCTTTCTCATCACTCGGGTCTTCAACGATAATCATTCCGAATAAACCCCGCGTCATGCCCATGTTGACGTCGTGATCGTGATACCATCGCGTACCGGCTGGATTTGCGTGAAAATCGTAGATGAACGCTTGGCCATGCGGCACGCCTGCCTGGGTGACGCCGACCGATCCATCCATGGCATTCGGCAAGATCATGCCGTGCCAATGGATGCTCGTCGATACCCCGCTCCGATTGAGGTAGGTCGCGCGGAACCGCTGGCCGCGAGCAACGCGCAATACGGGACCGGGCAGCGACCCGTTATAGGCCAGGGCCTTAAACGCGATTCCCGGCGCCGGTTTAAAAAGCAGGCCAGACGCGGTCAGCGTATATGCAATGGTATCTTCCGCAAGCGCGCGCTCCGAGAGCGGAGCAATTGCGAACGCACCCATGGCCGCGCCGCTTCCCAAAAGAAATGACGATCGACGCATTATTGCCCCACCTGCAGCGGGATGTCGACTTGCTTATCGTCATACCGAACTTGGATCGTCCACGGCCCGCCCATTGAAAATTCCACTTCGCCCTGCCACACGTGCGGATCGCTTGTCTGATGCAGCACGACATCGAGATGATGGCTCCCTGTGCCCATCTGCATGATCGCGCGAGCGGTCACTCGAGCGGGATAGCTGCCGGGAAAGCGCACCGTAATCGTCGCCCGCTCGCTGGGTTTGTCCGGAGTCAGCGTAATGACGGGCGCGCCGGCAACTCCGCCACCGCCGTCCAAACTTGAGAGATACGCGACGATATCAGCGATTTGCGCATCGCTGAAACCGAAGTCCGGCATCGGCGCCCGCGGATGTTTGATGAAGTCCGTAATTTGCGCGCGTGTAAGTTTATGCTCGATGCCCAAGAGTTTTGGCCCGATTCCACCTTGGAATTTGGCGCCGTGGCAGCCCATGCAGCCATTGGTTTGCACCAACTTCGCGCCCGCGTTTGCATCGCCGTCTGCGGCGGGTGCGGGGCTTGCAACAGACACGCGTGCTGGCGCACTAGCAACCGTCGCCAACGCCAAAAGTAACGTTACGATTGTCCGTCCCATCATTAAAAATTCTCGCATTCTAGAATCTTATACGGAGAAAATCCGCCTAGGGTTGCGAAATCAGGAGGCTACATCCCCTCGACATTGAGCGGCATATCCACGCGATGCCCGTCATACACGATCTCGATGGTCCAGGCGCCTCCCATTGAAAAATGGAGCAGACCGCGCCAAATGCGCCGGTTGGGCGTCGCATGCAAGATCGTCTCCGTTGAGTGACTCTCGGCTCCCATTTGCATGATGGCCCGCGCCACAACGCGCTTGGGCGCCTTCCCGGGGAACGCGACCGTGATTCGCGACTGGTCCGTTGGCTTCTCGGGATCAAGGGTAATAACCGGCGTGCCGTTGCTGCCGCCATCGAGATTGGAAAGATACGCTACGATGTCGTCAATTTGCAACACGTTAAATCCAAAGTCTGGCATCGGCGCTTGCGGGTGCCGCAGAACCTCAGCGATCTTCTCTGCTGAGAGACGGCGCTGAATGCCCACGAGCTTTGGCCCGATGCCGCCTTGAAATTTTGCGCCATGGCAGCCCATGCAGCCGTTCTTTTGCACAATCATAGCACCGTCATTGGCGTTTCCGCGCGCAGCGGGCGCTGCGCTGCCCGAATTGTGCGCGGCAAAAACCATGAGCGCCAGCAGCGCTAGTAGACTAAACCGTCGGCGTTGCATGCTCCGGAGATGCTGCGCGCGGTGTAGAAAATACCTGCAATGCACGGGCTTGCGCTTCTTGGTCGAGCATCTGGGCGGGACTCGGTGCGGGTGTGAAATGTAATTTAAGAACGCGCATCATAGCGGCAACCGGAACTGCGAGGAACGTTCCCATCACCCCGAACAATGCGGAAAACACGAGGATCGCGATAATAATAACGAGCGGCGAAAGGAGTACATTTTCCTTCATGATCCGCGGCAAGATCAAGTTTCCATCGACCTGCTGGATCACCGCAAAAAGAATTGCCACCATCACAGCGTTCTTCCAATCATTGTAAACAAGTGCCAACAATACCGAAGGAATGAAACCGATGATGGCGCCGAGATATGGTACCAAATTCAGGAATCCCGCGGCTACGCCGATGAGCAGCGCATAGGGTACGTGTAAGATCCAAAGCATGAGCGTTACCATGACTGCCAGGATCACACCGTCGAGTACTTGTCCGCGTACGAACGCTCCGATGACATGATTCACGTCGGATAGGATTGCTAGCGTCTTCGGGCGTGCTCGCGGCGGAATGAAACCAAGAAATCCACGCTTTACATCGGGCGTATCGAAAAAAAGATACATCGCTAAAATTGGAACGATAATCACCGACAGAAACAGCGAAAATAAAGAAAACACGACCGACAGCGCTTGCTGGGCAACCACCAAGCCGTACTTTGCAATAAGCGTGTTTATTTCTGCAGGCAACCCGGTAACATATCCGCGCAACTCCACAGGCGTCTTCATTACGAGCGCGTTGTGCGGATCGGATAGCTGACGCTGGAGCGTCTGCAGCACCTTGGGAAGTGATTCGATCAGCGAGTGCGCTTGCGCAGCCAAGGGCGGCACGACAACTAAGATTGCGAACACGATAATCAGCGCGAGGATCGCATACGTGAGCAGAAGTGCCCAAATCATCGGCATCTGTTTGCGGAAGCGCAGAACCAGCGGCATGATGAGGTAGGTCACGAGTATGGCCGCCAAGATTACAACCCCGCCGCTACCGAGCAGCTTGAGGAATTCCACGCCTGCGATGAGCAGCGCCACGCACAAAGCGAAAATCGCCAGAATCTTCAGGGTGTAGGTAACCTTGGGTTCCGCAATGCCGTCAATCATGCTCGGCGGTTTCGCGCCAAAGGGAATCACACCCGCGCGACATATGCACGCACTATGGCAAGCTATCGCTATCTCGTCGTGGACGTTTTTACGCAAACACAACTTGCGGGAAATCCGCTCGCGGTCTTTCCTGACGCGCGAGGCCTGGATGCCGCCACCATGCAAAAGA
>JALYIF010000121.1 GCA_030775925.1 Vulcanimicrobiota bacterium
TGATCTTTGGATTCGCCGATGGCTACGACAAACGTGTAGCGCCGGTCGACGCCGAAGTGCGTTGTTAGTGATTCCGCCAGCGAGCGAGCCTTGTCGGGATTGTGCGCGATATCAAAGACCACAATCGGCCGTGTCGGAAAAACTTCCATGCGGCCCGCCAAGCTCACGTGCTCGAGTCCACGGCGAACGTCGTCGATGGTCGGCAAAATTTCCGCAGGGAGTTGTTCGAGCGCCACAATTGCGTTTGCAGCATTAACCGGCTGGAAATTTCCGAGCAGCGGAATATCCAGTTCGTACGTTCCGCGCTCCGTGGTTACCTCAAAAGCCTGTCCGTACCGGCCTTGTGACTGAAGGCGAGCGCTCAAGACGCGGTCCGACACGGCGATGAACGGCGCACCCACCACCTTGCAATGCGCCGCAATAATGCGCTTGGGCTCCGGGAGTTCAACCCCGCATACCAGCGGCACGCCGGGCTTTGCGATGCCCGCCTTATCAGATGCAATCGCCTCGACGGTATCACCCAGCACATCGGTATGGTCGAGCCCAACATTCGTAATGAGACTTACAAGCGGCGTAATGACATTGGTACCGTCAAGCGTACCGCCGATCCCAACCTCAATAACGGCAATATCAACCTTCTCATATTGGAAATAGACAAAGGCCAGCGCCAGCAGCGTTTCGTAGTAGGATGGCCGGCTAAATTCGGCCGTCGTTTTTTCGATGGCGGGCACCATGTCGGTCAGCAACTCGGCAAACAATTCTTCTGAAACCGGGATGCCGTCGATTCGCGCACGCTCGGTTACCGAGCTCAAATGCGGTTTGGTATGCAGTCCGCAGCGTTTGCCCGAAGCACTCAGCACGGCCGCCAGCATGGTCGATGTCGAACCCTTGCCGCTGGTCCCGCCAACGTGCATCGTTGGGTAGGTATTTTGCGGATCGCCCAGTTCGGCTAACAGCATTCGCATGCGATCGAGACGGTAAGGGACGCGTCGCGAAATACTTTCATTAACCGTGCCCAGCAAGAACGCTTGCGCGCGCTCAAAGTTCATCCGTCGACCACCTCACCAGACAAGAGTTCGAGCGCGTGCGGTAAAACGGAGACGATCACGTCGAGCGATTCGGCAACCGCTTTCGGACTGCCGGGCAAATTTACAATAAGCGTGCGATGGCGCACGCCCGCGATGCCGCGCGAGAGCATCGCGCTTTTGATAATTTGAATTGACGCCGCACGAATGGCTTCGCTAATGCCCGGCACCTCATAGTCCAAGATCGCCGCGGTCGCCTGCGGCGTCCGGTCGCGGGGACCAAGACCGGTGCCGCCACTAGTGAGCACCAGCGAGGCGCGCCCACCGTCGCAAATATCGATGAGGCGAGCTTGCAACTCGCCCGCATCGTCAGCAATAACGGCGCGCTCGACAATATGGTAACCCGGCCCTAAATGTTCTTGCATGACCGGCAAGCACTGATCCGCCCGCTCGCCGGAGGCAGCACGATCGGATAGGACGATCAGCGCCACCGTGAAGAGCCCTATCTCCGTCGCCACGTGCCGCTCTTACCTCCGGTCTTTTCCATAAGACAAACTTCCTCGATTGTTATGCCCTTGTCGAGGGCTTTGGTCATATCGTAGACCGTAAGCGCGGCAACCGCCGCTCCAACCATCGCCTCCATCTCCACCCCGGTCGGCCCGGTCGTCTTGGCAACCACCTCAATTGCCAGCGCCCCATCGGCCTCCCATTCGAAAGTAACGTCCACGCTGTCAAGCGAAAGTGAATGGCAAAGTGGGATCAAATTGCCCGTCTGCTTGGCAGCAAGGATCCCGGCCACTTGCGCGGTGACGAAGGCATCGCCCTTGGGAAGGGTCGCCGCTTGCAGGGCTTCTCGAGCATGAGGGGACATGCGAACCCGTGCGATGGCCCTCGCAGTGCGCAATGTCGGGGCTTTGGCCGAGACGTCAACCATAGAAATCGAGCCGTCGGCGCTAATATGTGAGGGTTTCTGCACGAAGATATAAAATCGGCGAGTGAGATGACGCTATTCCAGGGCCTAGGCGCGAGTCCTAGTCAGAGCACGCAGGCGCTCGGCCACATGATTTCGCTCTTTGGTGCGGTCGGCGACTATGCACTCGGAAATCCCGCGGGCTTCGGAGCCCGTATTGGGTGCGCGGGCGCAGCTATTGCTAAACTCGGCGCTTGCACGCCGCAAGAATGCGATGCGATTGCATTTGCCGGCGTCCTTCATGGAATCGGTGCACTCGGAAACAGCGGTATTCGCAAGAGTGACGCTTTACCGCCGCGCGCCGCGATGATGGAACGTTGGAATATTCCCGCTGCGGGTGCGCGCCGCTGCGAACAGATTCCCGGCCTTCCGGAAGAAACTGCCGAGATCGTGCGCTGGCACGCCGAAGCTTGGGATGGCACGGGCTATCCCGATCAGTTACGCTGGCACGGTATCCCTCGCACGGCTCAATTTTTGCATATGGCCGAACTGTTCGTCGACTCGGGCGAACCCGAAGATGCGCTCAATAAAATTCAAGAATCGAGCGGCTGCATTTTCTCCCCCGATGAAGTGCGCACGTTTGTCATGTGGTGGCATACGTTCGGCGGAGAGATTGAACTTGCGGAACTACCAGTGGCCGCGCTCAAACCGCAAGATTCGTCCATTCGCATCCTGCTACGCTTACTG
>JALYIF010000122.1 GCA_030775925.1 Vulcanimicrobiota bacterium
ATGCGGCTTGTGGAACCGGGGCGCATCTGCAGTACTTACAGGACGAGTTCTCCTGTGAAGGGTTGGATTTGGAGCGAAGCATGCTTGCGGTTGCGGCGGAACGCAGCCCTCACGTGCCTTTGCATCAGGCCGATCTCATCAGTTTTAACCTGGGCAAAAAATACGATGCGATTTTGTGCCTGTTCAGCTCGATCGGGTACGTGCCTAATGTTGTTCGCCTCAAGCAGACGCTGATCACGTTTGCGCGCCACCTTCGCCCCGGCGGGGTTGTTATTCTGGAACCGTGGCATACGCCGGAACAATGGGTGGACGGGCACTTGAATGCTCTCTATGTTGACGAACCCGAACTCAAGGTGGCACGGATGAGCGTGAGCCGGCGCGATCGCAATGTGTCGATCATTCATTTTCACTATATGGTGGGCAAACGCGACGGCATCCGGACCTTTACCGAACCACATCGCCTAACGCTCTTTACCCATGAGGAATATGCGGCGGCCATCCGGGAGGCCGGCTTCAAGACGGAGTTCGACGAGCAAGGCCTTAGCAAACGCGGGATGTATATTGGTACCCTATGAAAATTGCCATCGAAATCCTCATCTCGATTGTCTTGCATCCCATTGCGATGATTCTCATGTGGCTCAACCTGGCGGGCCGCACGGATCTTGATCAGACGCGTAAGATCATCTGGTTCATTGTCAGCATCGTGTGGGGACTCGGCCCAATTCTCTATCTCTTAATCGAAGACGGAAATCTCTGGTAGCGGCGGAACGCTCTTGGTCGCTCCTAGAAATTTTTCGATCCGGTAAATCTGCTCGCGTTTGGACATGGCACCGTGCGCGTCGCAATACAGAAATCCGCTTGGCGTAATAAAGAGCGTTACGGGGAAAAGGAGGTCGACGCTGGCTTTCCCCCGCTGCAGGGCGTTGGTAAACCGGCCGTCGCGATCCATCGCGATGGGATATGGTATCGCGTACTTCTTGCGAAAGCTGCGGACCGTGTCGTCCGGCTCTGCATAGTTGATTCCGATCACCCGCAAACCTCGATCATAGTACGAATTCGCTGCAGCGATTAGCGACGGCATCTCTTCATTGCACGGCCCGCACCACGTAGCGAATATATTCAGCAACACGGGATGGTCTCGATAGGCTACCAGGTGAAAGTCTGGGGCATCCAGCGCCTGCATTGCTATGTCGATGGGCCGGTCATAGGGGAGCGCGGGGTTTTTCACGCACACGTCATACGGGAATGGCGTTGGACCGGGGTTCGGTGTTGGCGTTGCGCTTGTACCAAGAAGAGAAATTCCGGCGGCCGCTGCCAAACTTGATTTGAGAAAGTCTTCCCGCTTTTGCATCAGCGGCAGTTCAGCCGCGGGCCGTCCTCATGCCTCTATTTTATTTCGAGTTTGGTTACAACCATGGCTCACTTGCCGCGCTTCTTGGGTCGTGGTTCGCCAAAGAGCGTGGTAAAACTCACGGCTAGTAAACACTCCTGGCAAAACGTTCCGGGAATGACATCGGGATCTTCCCGCGTGCAGTTGCGGCAAAGCGCGACGTTGCACTTTTCACAGTGCGCGACGGCCTGCGAGCCATATCGAACGTGCGTGCAACTGCGGAGCATCGCTCTATGCTTGATTTCTAGCCGTGAGCAAGGCCACCGGCGCGGCCGGCTCGCGCCCGCTCAACTCTTCAACGGCAAGCGCCACAACTTGCTCGGCGCTGGCGAGACCGCTGAGGTTGGCGATGCGGGCCCCGTGGATGAGGTAGAGAGCCGGTAGGGCCCGGCCTACGTCCCCGAACGAGGTCTGTTCTTCTAGAGTGCGCTTCAAAACGTCAGCGGCGACGCCCGCTGTCGTAAGCGTAATGGTCGCATTGGACAGCGACAGACGTGCAACGCCGGTGGCATCCAGCACGCGCACATCACGGAGGATGCGGTGCCGCCCAAACGGCCCGGGAAGGCTCCGCTCGGCCACAAAAGCTGTAAGCAGCGGCGTGAGCTCGAACCGTTCTAAAGCGGATTGCTCGCAGCGCAACAGTTTTGCCGCAATCTCGCCCAGTTGCTCGTGCGACAGTTCGATACGCGTTGCGCCTTCAGCCAGCGCGCTCGCGCCCGAGGCCGTAGCGCGAACCAGGTTCCTTTGCGCATCAATTTCAATGGAGACGTCCACGCTTTCCGGCGCTGCCCCGGCTGCAATCACGCGATCTTGTGCTTCACGGCGCAGCCGGATAATGTCTTGGGGCGTCGGATCTACAATAGTGCGCTCAATAACGTCGCGCACAAGCGCCAATGCCACGCCGATGGGCGAGATCACTTCCGCGTTGCGCGCCAGGCGAAATACGTGCTGCGATCGGCGCGCAGCATAGGGGACGAGCGCGGCCGCGCCGCCGCCGCCTCCCACAATCACCAGCGTAAGCGGGTCCAACTCGTAGTCGGCAATCAACTCATTTACGGCAGCGATCACTTTATCGGTCGCAATATCGAGAACACGACGCGCAAGGGTTTCACCATCCATGCTGAGAGCGGCGCCAATCAACTCAAAGGCCTTCATTGCAGATTGCGCGCTTCCGTAGCTAAACGCCGTTTCAGGGACATACCCCAGCGCGTTGGCAGCGCATGTCGGCGTAATCGCGATCCGTTTTCCATCGGGCGTCCGTAAACACACGTAATCATCGGGATCGTGCTTGGTCGGCGCGAAGCGCTCCATCGTCCCGAGGGCGACATCGCCAAGCGGTGTGAAGGCGGCGTAATCGAGTCCGGCGATATGAGCCGAGCGCGGACCGACGTCGGTGACCTCACTTGCACTTATGCGAACCATCGAGCCGCCCGCAATTCCGAGCGTCCTGACATCCACGGTTCGTAGCATCATGCGATTTCCGCCAATACGGGCCGGTCGCATCTGCGG
>JALYIF010000123.1 GCA_030775925.1 Vulcanimicrobiota bacterium
GGGCTGGCGTGGAGCGGCCATTCTAAGAAGAAATGCGGCCGTTGCACTGGGAAACGCGCTGGATCGTTGCGCTGTCCCCGCCCTCCGGGAGTCTTTAGAAGACGATCCCCATGCCATGGTGCGGGAACATGCTGCCTGGGCTCTCGGTAGGATCGCCTCGCCCGATGCCTTACAAGCGCTCCATTGCCGATTGCCGAACGAGACGAACGCTAGCGTGCGCGCCGAGATCACGCTTAGCCTGGAACCCTTCCGACGCGCCTGACGTTATGGCAGTGCAATGAAACACATGCGCATAGTCGCCGCCCTTTTTGCTCTGGCATTTTTGATAACATCCTCAGCGCAAGGCAGTCAGGCCGGGCCCGACATGCTCGCGCGGATGGCCGCGGTCAACGCGCACCTGCGCGCCTATCAGGCGAATATTCACGTGGATATTGCAATGCACACGTTCCCGTACATTAGCCCGAGCTTAGACGGCATGTACTATCACAAGGAACCCAGCAAGGATAAGATTGCGTTTAATACCGTTCCCGCGATCGCAGCGCAATTTAATAAAATTTATCCCCACGTAGAGAGCCCCTCACGCTGGACGAAGGTCTTTGTTGTGAGCAATCAGGGCGATAACGGGACGCAGACGACATTCAAGCTTGTTCCCCGCATTCGCGGGCGGATCGACCATATTACGGCCAAGGTTGACGACAAAACGGCCACGATTGTCGAGCTAACTTGGAATTACAATGACGGGGGCTTTGCGACCCTGGATCAGAGCTTCACGCAAGTTGGCGGATATTACGTTCCGCAAAAGCAAACGGGTCACGTAGAAGTCCCCAACTATAAAGCCGATGTCACGTCGTCGTTCACAAATTTCAAGTTTAATCCGAACATCCCCGACGCCGTATTTAAGCAGCAATAGCCACAGCGCGGGCGCACCACCCTTCGACAGGCTCAGGGTGACACTCTAGGTGATTCAGAGCGCGGGCGTGCGGGTTGCCCGTGTCGAACGTGACGTTTTGGAATGGCCCTAGAGACGATCGACCTCATACGCGCGCCGCTGGCGGACGAATTTAGCCGTCCGATTACCTATTTGCGCGTGTCCGTAACCGACAAGTGCAATTTGCGTTGTGTGTACTGCATGCCCTCCGAAGGGTTGCCGTGGCTCGCTAAGCCTGATGTACTCTCATACGAAGAGATCGTGCAGATTGTGGCAGCGGCAGCGGCAGTGGGCGTTCGTAGCATTCGTCTCACCGGTGGCGAGCCGTTGGTCCGGCGAGATCTTGCCGTTCTGGTTCGCGGAATTTCCGCAATTGATGGCATCGATGATCTCTGCCTATCGACCAACGGCATCTTGCTTGCCGAGCAACTCGATGAACTCATGGCAGCCGGATTGCGGCGCGTGAACATTTCGCTGGATACGTTGCGAGAAGACCGCTTTTTTGAAATCGCGCGCCGGCCGGGTTTAGATCGCGTTCTTGGCTCGATCGATGCGGCCGTTGCCGCCGGTCTTAGTCCCATCAAAATCAATTGCGTCGTGATGCGCGGGCACAACGAAGACGAAGTAGCCGATTTAGCCGCGCTCTCGATTGACCGCCCGGTGCACATCCGATTTATTGAAGTAATGCCGGTGTTGGAAAATCTGGCGATGCAGTCGGCCGGGTACATCTCGGCCGATGAGATTTTGGACCTCGCGCGGTCCCGCGGTCGGCTCGAACCGGCGATAGGCCCCGCTGGGAACGGCCCGGCCCGCTACTTTGCCTTTGAGGGTGCCCTGGGGTCGGTCGGAGTGATCAGCCCGCTCTCGCATGATTACTGCGACCGGTGTAACCGGGTCCGGCTAACAGCCGACGGCAAATTGCGCCTGTGCCTTTTCGGGGACCAGCACGTGGATTTGCGATCGCCGGTGCGCGCCGGGGCCTCTAGCGAGGAGTTGATCGGCCTTCTGCGAGCGTCCATGGGTATCAAACCGGAGCGTCACCACCTCAAACTCGGCGAGGCGTCCAGCCGAATGCGAGCCTTCTCAGAGATCGGCGGATAGCCGCCGCTAAAAGACGCCGGTCACACGGCGGCGAAGCCTGACGTTGCACTCTCAAAGGGGGGCCCAATCATGGAGCAGGTCTACCT
>JALYIF010000124.1 GCA_030775925.1 Vulcanimicrobiota bacterium
ACCGCTATGTTGTTGCGCCTGCGCGCCACCTCAGCTCAAGTCCAGCCGCCGAACAAGCCTTCACGGTCGATTTCATGAATGGTTTGACATTGCATGAGTCCGGTCACAACTTCGGACTGCAGCACAATTTCATCGGATCGATGGCCTACACGGCAAAACAGCTTCAGAGCCTTGCTTTTACCAAACAATACGGCATTACGAGTTCGGTCATGGAATATGCGCCGGTTAACCTGTGGCCGGCCGGCACACCCAACGGTACTTTCAATCCCGACGTGCTCGGGCCTTACGATTACTATGCGATCCATTATGGATACGGTTATATTGCAAATGCCAAAACGCCGTCGCAAGAATTGCCGACGCTACGCCAATGGGCCTCACGGTGGGCCGATCCAAAGTATCGTTTTGCCTCAGATGAAGATACGTCGTTTGGCAACGGTCATGCGATTGACCCGCGTGTTGCCCAGAACGATCTAACAAACGATCCGCTAACGTGGTGCACGACGCAGATGAACATGATGCACCAGCTCATGGATCGCGTCAACCAGCGCTTTCCTGCGCAAGGGCAATCATACGTCGAAGCCCGCAATGCATTCCTTGCACCGATGCGCTTCTACATTCGCTGCGCAGCCTATCCTGCGCATACCATCGGCGGCGAGTATCTGTCCCGCGCCAATCGAGGCGACCCAGGATCGGTTGCGCCGTTCACCCCTGTCCCTCGCTCGAACGCGGTCCGCGCTTGGAAGCTCATCGAAGACGAATTGTTCTCTGATAAGGCTTGGCACTTCAATCCAGATGTACTCAACCGCCTAACGTATCGCGAAGTCTCGACCTTCACGGATGGATCGTGGGTCTACAATCCGACACCACGCCATGATGTGGGCGTTGCCGGCCTAGCTGCAATTGCGCAAGACCAAACCTTGAACGAACTCTTTGCGCCCTTGAAATTGCAGCACCTCGATGAGCTGGGCTTGCGCTACAATGCGGGCGCGACCATGTCGCTGGCCGATTTGTTTAGCTGGTCCTTACGTGGTATCTACGGCGATATTGCAAATGGCCAATTCGTACATGCCGGCCCCGTGCGCCGCAATCTGCAGATGCGCTTTTCTAAACGAATGGCGCAAATGTGGACGGCTCCCGCGAAAGGAACGCCTACCGATGCGCAAGCGTTTGCACGGCTGACGTTGCAACGGGTTGCCGCATACGCTGCGGGAGCGCAGCGCACACGCAATCTCGATGATGCTTCGCGCGCTCACGCCGGCGCACTCCAGGCGCTTGCGCAGCAAGCCTTGGATGCGCGAGCCACCATCGCACCACCGGCAGCTCCGTAGTTCCGGCGGTGCGCTCCACCGGCTTTTGGGTACTCTTGACGACCGTCCTAGGATCGAGTCTGGTCTTTATCGACGGGACGGTCGTCTCGATAGCCCTGCCCGTGATGCAAACGCAATTGCACGCGAGTTCCGCGCAAGCACTCTGGGTTGTTGAAGGCTACACACTGGTCTTAAGTGCCCTCATGCTGCTCTGCGGTGCGCTGGCAGATCGCTACGGGCGCAAGAAAATTTTCCTCTCAGGTGTCGTTCTATTTGCGGCGGGTTCTCTTGCTTGCGGCATCTCTAGCTCCATCGCAATGTTGCTGGCAGCGCGAGTCTTGCAAGGCATCGGCGGCACGTTACTGGCCCCTGCCAGCCTCGCACTATTGGGCGCTCATTTTGAGGGCTCCGCACGCGCAAAGGCCATTGGTACGTGGTCCGCGCTGACGGCCTTAGCCACCACGATCGGCCCAATTGCGGGTGGCATCATTGTCGATCATTTCAGTTGGCGTTGGGTCTTCGGCATCAATCTGCCGATAGCGGCACTCATTTTGACCGCTGGATTTCTGAAGTTGGAAGAGAGTCAGGGAGAGGACGAACGTGGTGCGTTGGACGTCGCAGGATCAGCATGCATCACCGTGGCCCTGGGCGCGATCGTCTTCGGCTTTATCCAAGCGGGCATGAGCGGGTGGTCCAACCCGGCGGTTGTCGTTGCGATGCTCGTTGGGCCTGCTGCTCTTACGCTCTTTCTGTTTATCGAATATCGCGTGAAAAATCCGATCATGCCCCTCGGGCTCTTTGCCAGGCGCACGTTCAGCGGTGTGAATCTTCTTACGCTCTTGCTCTACGGTGCGCTGAGCGGACTGTTTTATTTCTTGCCCTTCGTGCTCATTCAAGTGAAGCACTACGCAGCTACCTCTGTGGGACTTGCCATGATGCCGCTGCTGGTGCTCGTCGTTGTCCTCTCGCGTGCATCAGGTGCCCTTATTGCGCGTTTCGGAGCCAAGCAGCTTTTGGTGGCAGGGCCACTATTAAGCGCGAGTGGGTTCGCTTGTTTTGCGTTTCTTAGCAACACTGGCGGATATTGGAGCGCTTTCTTCCCTGGCATCCTGCTCATCGGGACGGGCATGGGGATAGCCGTTGC
>JALYIF010000125.1 GCA_030775925.1 Vulcanimicrobiota bacterium
CTACCTTACTGGAACAAAATTTTACCATACGTACCGCTGGTTCACGGATCCTCACGGTAACGATGAAGTCGATGTTATCGCACAACAGACCCCGCTCCTATTTAGCTTGCTAGCGGGTATTCAGCGCAATGCAATGATCGCGGTCCAGGCACCACCCACCCCCGGCGACTATTACTTGCAGTTTGAATTAATCGAGCAAGATGTAGCCTATTTTTCCAAGAGTTGGGGACATGGCAAGCACCCGCTTGTGCCCGCAACGGTAGTTGGAAGGACTACGCCTTTCAAGTGAGATTCAATCCGCAACATATCTGCTTTACTTTTGATGTCGAATGGGCGTGTCGTGAAGCGATTGAGGACACTTGCCGCTTGCTCGATGAGCGCGGGATCGCTGGCACATTTTTCGTAACGCACGACGGCGTATCCGTGCCGGGACACGAAAGGGGCCTTCATCCGAATTTTCGCCGCGATGGTGATATTTACCAAACTTTGCCTAGCGCAGCGCACCGCAGTGAGACTGAGGTCATGCGCGAGATCCTCGTAGCTACGAAGCGGTTTGCTCCCGAAGCCCGAGGCGTTCGTGCCCACAGTCTCTTTTTCGATTCAACTTTGCTACCGATCTATGCGGCGCACGGGATAGAGTACGATTCGACGTACCGGCTCGAATTGCAGCCCGGAATTCAGCCCTTCCTCAAACAAGATAACGTTCTTGAGATTCCGGCCTACTACGCGGACTACTACGACCTCGTCACGGGTACAACCGGGTTTCAAGTGGCCGGGCTCAAGATGGATCAACCAGGATTGAAGGTTGTCGATTTTCACCCAAATTTGATTTACACTAACGTTTCGACTGCGCAGGAGTATGCAGCTATAAAACTTTTTTACCACGATCCGGAGCGTTTGCTTGCGGCACGCCATGGAGGCCGGGGAATACGCACGCTCTTCGTCGAGTTGCTCGATTTTGTGGCCGGGCAGATGACGCCGACCGCAACGCTAGGCGAAGTAAATAAAGCGTGGCGGGACCAATGACGTTAGGAACGCGCGTGGACTTTATGCAAGGCTTGTTTGCTAAAGTCAAGCGCAACTATGCCAGCCGCATGGATCCTGAGGAAAAAGCGCACTCCGTGGCGGTTGCGAGCAAATTTGGCCAGGAGTATTGGGACGGCGAACGGCGATACGGATTTGGGGGCTATACGTACGATGGCCGCTGGCGGCCCCTTGTAGAAGAGCTGGTTCGACATTATAATTTGCGGGCCGGAGATCGAGTTTTGGAAATCGGTTGCGGTAAAGGCTACCTCCTTTACGAATTCACGCAGGCTGTTCCCGGCATTACGGTCGCCGGTCTCGACATTTCGTCTTATGCGATCGAGCACGGAAAAGAAGAATTGAGAGGAAGCCTGCAAGTTGGTTCAGCGGTATCGCTGCCCTATGCAGACGACGATTTCGACTTGGTCATCAGTTTTAATACATTGCACAACCTGGGCATTGCCGATCTTTTCACAGCGATCGGCGAGGTTGAGCGGGTTGGGTCGCGCTCGAAGTTTATTTCGGTGGAGTCTTTTCGTGACGAGCGTGAGAAAACCAATCTTCTATACTGGCAGCTCACATGCAAGAGTTTCTACTCAATCGATGATTGGGAATGGATTTACGGGCGTGCTGGCTACACCGGTGACTACGGATTTGTATTCTTTGAATAGCGCGTTAAGGGGTTGTATCTGAGTCCAAGATTGCATTGCGAGGTACGGACAAGCGTTGCGCTGCTAAAATTGCAACCGGTAAGGCGAGTTCGCAGAAAGTCACGGCGACGTTGAGATCTGGGTTGCCGGCACTAGACACGTCGGGCAGGTATCGCAGAAAAATCGTGATGCTAGCGACGACAATGGTGACGGTCGCCGGCGTTCGCAGCCCCAGGAACGCAACCGGCAGGATCCACAGGGCATACCACGGGTACGGATTTGGAATTAAGAACCAGAGCCCGAGCGCTATGTAGGCAGCGCCTTCGGCATCGCCGCGAACCGCCAGCCGGACCCCATGCAGCATGAGTGCGCCGCACGCAACAACGGCGACGGCAACGCCCAACTCGAGGGCATATATATGGTTGCCGAAGACGGCGGTCGCAACTTGTGCAATGAAAAACTGCGTGGAGAATTGAGGCGTATAGTGCGCGTGCGGAAGCAGCACCGTGCGAACTCCAGCCTCGAATGGGCGCGCTAAAATGCCGGTAAGGATGATGCCTCCGGCAAAGCCGGCCACAATGTTCAGGAATCGGCTGCGACTCTTCCAAGCGAAGATTGCCAGCACGCAGGCAGCAGCCGCGCCCGACGCCTT
>JALYIF010000126.1 GCA_030775925.1 Vulcanimicrobiota bacterium
GTTCGGATGGCTATGGGCATGGCGCGTTGCTCGGGAACGTCCACTTTGTATTGATCGACGAGATCCATGCCTTCGCAATCGACGATCGCGGATCGCAGTTGATGTCGCTACTCGCACGCCTCGAAGCCCAAAAGAAAACGCCGATGACGCGCGTCGCTCTCAGCGCCACCGTCACGAACCCGGACGGCATCGTCGCCTGGATGCGATCGAATAATCCGGCTGCGCCGGCGATTCCGATTTTACACGATGACACGGCCCGCGTCCGACGCATCGGCGTCGGGTTCTTAGCCCAGAGCGGCGATCCGGATGCAGACAATCCACCCGAGCAAGTGCGGCTCGTCGCTACCCTTCGAAAACACGTTGAGGGAAAGCGCGCGATCATTTTTGTAAATTCGCGCGCCGAGGCCGAGAAGTTGACCTTTCTGTTACGGGAAACCGACATTCCGGCGATGGTCCACCACGGCTCCATCCATAAGGACGAACGTGGCCGCGTAGAAGCGCATTTCCGCATCGAGGGGCCTAAAGTCATCGTTGCCACGAGCACCTTAGAATTGGGAATCGATATCGGTGACCTCGATCTTATCGTTCAATTGGGGCCGCCGCACACGGCTTCGTCGTTGTTGCAGCGGCTCGGGCGCTCGGGCCGCCGCGGCGATGCGGAATCGGTGTGCATTATGTATGCACACTCCCTCGATGAATTACCGGTCGCTCTGGCGGTTGGCGAGCTGGCCCTAAGTGCCGAGGTAGAGGAACTTCTCCCAAACACCGCTTGCGTGCACGTGCTCTTTCATCAGGTGCTGCAGTATTTGCGGGAACGCATGCGCGCGGACCAATCCGAGATCGCACAAGCGTTGCTCGGCGCCGGATCATTCCGCGACATTTCGCAGGCTGAATATACCGATCTTTTAACCGAAATGCTGGAGGCGGGGTACTTGCAGCGGGAACGAGATTGGCTGACCCTCGGGCCCACCACCGAAAAGAAATTCGGCCGGATGAACTACCGCGACTTTTACGCGGTTTTTGAAACGGATACGGAGTGGACCGTACGCACCGACCGCGATGTGATCGGAACGATCGACCGCCGCTATCCAATCTCGCGCGATCGCGAGAACTATCTCATCTTGGCGGGCCGCTCGTGGCGTGTTAAAAACATCGATGAACCAAACTTGGTGCTAATTGTCGAACCTTCCAAACGAATCGCGGTACCAAAGTGGCACAGCCTGGGTCCCGGCCCATCATTTGACGTCATGCAACGCGCCTTCGCCTTGATCTGCGGGCAGACCGGCGTTCTTGAAACACCTGCGCTGACAAAACTGCTTGCAGCCGAGCGCGATGACGCCCAAGAGAGCCGCTACGAACCACAGACGATTCAATTCACCGCCGGTCGCGAAGAAAATGCCATCACGACGTATTTCGGGAGTACGCTTAACCAGTATCTTGCGACCCTGTTGATCGGACGCATCGACCTCGAACACGTTCGCGTAACGCCGATGACGATTCGATTTCGTGGTCCCGCAATAGAAGATGTGCAAGGGCGCCTAGCTGAATTACTCATCGAGCCAGAGCGGCGACGCGCGGCGCTCGAAGAAGCGCTCGAGCATATTACACAGGTACAAGTGGGCCGGTTCTGGCCAATGTTTGGCCCCAAGACGCGACACCACGTTTTGCGCAGATTCTATCGGAATGCTGAACCGTATATCGAGCGCATCGCGCACATGCCCATCCGCTAGGCGGAACTAGAGCATCTTGACGTCGACGCCATCCTCGGAAAACAAAAACTGCGTGGTGAACTCCGTGTTTTCATTGGTTTCGATATCTTTAATCCGCGATGCAATGGTTAGACGGTGATAGTTCTTCCCCGCGAGCGTAATGATTCCCGAGTAGGAATATTGCACGAGCGGAATGATACGGGGATCGAGCGGAGCCAGGCGCCGGCTTGCAGCCAGCATCCCCAACAACCGGTCTTGAAGCACCTTAGGAATTAAGCGGGCGGCATCATCGGGCGTTAGCCTGACGGCTTCAATCTCTTGGCGTGCCTTATTGATTTCTTCGACCGTTTGCCCGGTCACAAATCGAATGACCGCATCCCAGTCATCGGCGCTGATACCGACAAATCGCATGCCATGAACCCACGCCGGTTTGCCTTGATGGTCGGCAGACTTTGACCACACGATGCTGGCGCGCGACTTCACCGTGCGAGCTTCAAGAACGAATTTCAATTCGCACTCGGGCGTTTCGACCTTTTCTGGTAGCAACAGCAAAACGCCGCCGCCGCTGATGTCGAGGCCGATGGCTGGCTTAAAGGTGAGTTGGCCGCCTTCGGGGACCTCACCGGTCGCAAAGGCAGCCCGGTAGACGACTTTTTTACGCGGATACGCCCGGCGATCGCTCTGCTTGCCGGTAAACCATCCTAAAAGCGCGCTCACCCCGGAGTATTTAGAATGGAGGCCGCCTTACTCTTGCTTGGATTGCAGATTTTCAGGCCGGTAGACATACATCACGCCCCCGTCCCGGGTTTGCGTCATGCCGCTGACTTTGTCGCGGTCGTTTAGGATGGCCACAATTGGTTCGGCCATCTGCCGGGCCTCGTGCTCATCGGCTACTTGAAGGTGCAAGTAATTTGCGATAACCTCGCCTTCGTCGTCCTGACGGAACTGCTTGATCCGCAAGATCCGGTCATGTTCCAGGTATTCCCAAGCCGCCGTATGGCCGACGTGGGGAATTCCGATACTCATCTTTTGCTCCGTTGGGAAGCCACCTGAGGCAGCGGGAGGCTGCCGCCGTGCTTGATTTCAAGCCGGACGGCAGGATAGAGAAGCTTTTCCTCGATTTCCTGACTTTGAAGCGGAGTGCTCGAACTTTTTTATCCGACGCTTTTTTTCGATGGCGCTGGCATCCACTCAACCGCTTCCTCCTGGCCGCTACGGGTACGCGCCTGCTGATTGGCCCAAACCGCTTCGGTTTGGCTGGTGGAGGGTATGCCCTTATGGCTCATCGCGACGCTACTGAAAGAATGCATGCAGAAGAAAATCAACTGGCCTGTTGCAGGCGGCCTCGGTCTCATCCATCTCGGAGCGCTCGCCGCGTTCATTCCAAGCCTCTTTAGCTGGTCTGCTGTCGCCGTGCTGGTGGTCGTAAGCGTGTTCACGTCCGCAATCGGCATTTCGCTGTGCTTTCATCGCATGCTCACACACCGCGGCCTACGGTTGGCCAAACCGCTGGAATACGCCGTCGCGTTTCTCGGAACGCTCGCATTTCAAGGTGGCCCGATTACCTGGGTTGCAACCCACCGCACCCACCACGCGGCGACCGACCGCGAGGGCGACCCGCATGGCGCCGATCGCGGATTCTTTTGGTCGCATTGCGAGTGGCTGCTCGTGGAAAATAACGCGATTCCGACGGCAGAAGATAAGCAGCGTCTCGTTCCCGATCTGCTGGCCGACCCGTTCTACCGCTTTTTAGATCGCAACAACGTACAGCTCCAAGTTGCCTTAGCAATCGTGCTTTATGCCATGGGCGGCTGGTCGTGGCTCGTGTGGGGAATCTTCGTGCGGCTCGTGATCATGTATCACTCGACGTGGCTGGTCAACAGCGCAGCGCACATGTTTGGATATCGAAGCTATCGCACCAACGATCTTTCACGAAACAACTGGTGGGTCGCATTGCTCTCATGGGGCGAAGGCTGGCACAACAATCATCACGCGTTTCAGTTCTCCGCACGTCACGGTCTGGAATGGTACGAACTCGATGTCGTGTGGCTGATCATCCGCGGTCTCTCCGCAGTCGGCCTAGCGCACGATATTAAAGTGCCATCTGCCGAGATGCGTGCGCGCATGAAGACGACCCGCGAGTCTGCCGCCGAAGCGGCATAACCTACTGATCTGGCGGTAGGGCGAATGCGTCGTCCGGAATGCTGCTCGGAAACTGTAGGTGCGTCAAACGGTAGAGCCATTTTCCATGGTGCATCGAGATGCCGAAGGCTCGCATCGTGCCGTCCATAAGTCCACCGGTTTGCAACCAGTAGCCGCCTGGCGACTCACCGTAGTATTGTTCGACAACGCCGTGAAAACCAAACGCGTCGGCAATACCAAAACGAATCATACAAAAGCGCTTCGTGGCATCGTCTACAATTACGTCACTCAGCTGGTGGTTCGGCAACCGGTCACGCGAAATGAGATGCAGTGCATGACCGGGATTCCCCTGAGGGCACAGCGCCGCACCCCGATCGACGATTTGATAGATCGTGGGACCCATAACGCTCACCATCCCAATTGAATGCAACGTTGAAGCCGTTTCCGGCGGCGGGGTAGCAAGCGTTGAGATTGCGCGTTCCGGGGGCTGGTAATTGAGCATCCCATCGCGCAGCGCGTGGTATGCGCTAAACCACGTCGGATCGAAGAAGGCGCGCTTCGAGACGTAGCGCTTTCCTTTTTCATCAATAATCTCGCTTGCAAAGTCGTCGGTTTGATGGCGCATCTGCCATGTAGTATCCAGGCTGCCCGAATGGATATTGAGCCAAATACGATGCGCTTGGTCGTGCGTGAAGTCGACGCGCAATCCCAGGCTTTGCGCCTCAAGTGTATAGGTGAGGTACGGAGGTTGGCGCAGTGCG
>JALYIF010000127.1 GCA_030775925.1 Vulcanimicrobiota bacterium
GTCGCAAGACTATCCAAACATTGAGTACATCGTGATGGACGGTGCTTCGCGTGATGATACGGCGGACGTTGTTGCTCCGTACGCCGATCGGCTTCGATTCATCTCCGAACCCGACCGGGGTCAGTCGCACGCAATCAACAAGGGCTTTGCTTTAGCGCGGGGCGAGATTGTGGCTTGGCTTAATTCGGACGACGTTTTCTTGCCTGGGGCAATTTCGAAGGCGGTGGCAGCATTTGCCGCACATCCGCATGCCGGCGTCGTCTATGGAGAGGGCTATCAGATCGACATCGATGGCAATATCAAATCAAGATTTCCTCATACGCAACCGTTTGATCTTTGGCGCCTGACGCATCTCTCTGACTATATTCTTCAACAATCCGTGTTCTTTCGCAAAGCGGCTCTTGACGAAGTCGGAGAGATTCGCGAAGATTTGCATTACATTATGGATTGGGAAATCCTCATTCGGCTCGGGAAAGCTTTCGAATTCGTATACGTGCCCGAATTTTTTGGATCCCTTCGTGAATACGATACGGCGAAAACGTTTTCAGGTGGCACCAAGCGGGCTGCTGAGATCCGCGCAATGCTTCGCACTCATACGAACATGTTTTTGCCCGAAGGGTATATTGTGTATGGGCTCGATGCGTACTCGCAATTGTGGAACAACCAAATCGAAAACTGGCCGGACGCAATGCGGTGGCTGAAGATTCGCGCGCAGAACATGGTTCGAAAAATGTCGCACCGTATTATTGGGCAAGTAACCGTCCACCGCCAAGGGCTCTACGGGGACCAATGGATGACGAGAAAGGCTCGTTTTATGTTGCGCCGGGGTGCGGGCGACGTCGTGTTCGCCGGGCACCGCCCGGGCATCAGCGAACTCGAAGGTCAAACGGTCACGATCAGTAGCGGGGGGCGAGTTTGCAGTCGCAACGCAATTGGGGCGGGAGATTTTGAGATTCGCTTTGCGGCGCCACCCAGTGCGGCACAGGAAGCGGCCACCTTTGAAGTGAGTTTTAGCAAGGCGTTTGTCCCCGCGCAAAAGGGCGGCTCTGAGGACACGCGTGCGTTGAGTTCGCTGTTTCACCACTTCGATTGGGCGAAAAACGCCTAGGGCATTGGGAAGCAGGGCCTGAAACCGCTATCTGGAATGTGGCTTTCGATCCAAGAATACGTTCCGAGGTACTATGCGCCTAGACGGCTGGCTGGGTTCCTTCGCGTCCCGGTCCTGCATTACAGGCGCTTGTCTTCCGTAAGTCCGATCTGGGAAAGCGCGTAATCTTTTAATTGAGTGTAGGTACTAAAACGCCCGGGCGCTACGATCTGCGGTCTGTCACCCTCCGGCATACGGCCATTGTGTTTGGTGCCACCGTCCTGGTAAATGGTGCGAACTTCGCATTCCATTTCGGAGCAGTTCGCATACTCGGCCTGCCTACGTACAGCGCTCTTGCGGCCTTACTTGCGGTCTACTTGATTTTCAGCGTGCCCGCAAACGTCTTGCAAGCCGTGGTGACTACCATCGTGGGCGAAGCTGTCGGTATGGATGCCGCTGGCGCGGCGGCCTTAAGCCGGGGCATTATAAAGATGGCTCTCGCTGCAGCGTTGTCGATTGCCGTGTTGGGGATCGTGATGGCTCCGCTTGTCGCAGGGTATCTAGCGATCGGTGATGTGGTCGCCGTCTACCTGTCGTTTTTGGCCATTGCGCTCGGATTTGCCGTAGCTGCGCTCAGAGGGCTTTTGCAGGGACAGCAACGTTTTGAGGCATTTGGGATATCGCTGATTTGCGAAGCTAGCGGCAACATGATCTTCGGATTGGGCTTTATCGCATTGTTCGGCGGGCTGCGCTTTGCGGTTCTTGGCAACGTATGTGCGATTGCGACAGCCTTCATTTTCTCTAGCATTGCCGTGTGGAAGCCGAAAACGGAGGCTCGCATTACGCTGGATGTGCGGCGTCTGGTTGTGAAGTCTGTAGGAACCACCGTCGCGCTGGCAACAATCGCGATGATGTCGTGGTTCGACCTCGTGCTCGTGCGCCATCTCACAC
>JALYIF010000128.1 GCA_030775925.1 Vulcanimicrobiota bacterium
GGTTTCGGATGTGCGATATTTGTGATGATGCGGCCGCGCCGAAGATTTATCGCCAAACCTGCGAATCTTATACTGGGTCTAATCATGGCTGTCGGGTTTATACTTAGTCTGTGGCTCAACTTCTCCTCAAATGTTAGTCCGTGGTGGCATTCCAATAGCGCCACTGTACTGTTGGTGCTCTGTCTTAGCAATTTGCTGAATATTGTCGGAGGACAAGAAAACGGCCAAGCGAGCGAGATTGTCACCGCAAGTTTGCCGCAACGCAATGCGCGAGAGGCAAGTGTGTAAAATGCTCGCGGCATTAAGTTTCTATATGGGCACTTTCCGAGTCTACATTTAGGATATACAAATGGAAATTCTTGAGCGTAACGATATTCAGACCAGCGATCCTGAGGTGTTTGCGGCCATTCAAGGCGAGGAGCGTCGTCAAAAGGACAATCTGGAGCTAATCGCTTCGGAGAATTATGCGAGTCGCGCCGTGCGGGAAGCCATGGGCTGCGTGATGACCAACAAGTACGCTGAAGGATATCCGGGGCGCCGCTATTACGGTGGTTGCGAATATGTGGACGTTGCCGAAACGCTTGCGATCGACCGTTTGAAGAAGCTCTTCTCTGCCGAGCATGCCAACGTGCAAGTTCATGCCGGAGCACAAGCCAACATGGCGGTCTTTATGGCAGTGCTCAAACCCGGCGACACGGTGTTGGGAATGTCGCTCGCGCACGGTGGCCACTTAACCCACGGTACGAAAGTCAGTTTTAGCGGCAAATTGTACAACGCGGTCGCTTACGGTGTGAAAAAAGACACCGAGTTGATTGACTATGATGAAGTGCGTTCGCTCGCGCGCGAACATCAGCCCAAGATGATCATCGCGGGTGCCAGCGCATATCCACGCACGATGGACTACGCGCCGTTCCGCGAGATCGCGGACGAAGTCGGTGCAGTCTTTATGGTCGACATGGCGCACATCGCGGGATTAGTCGCTACCGGTTTGCATCCGTCACCGGTACCGTTTGCCGATTTTGTAACCTCGACAACGCATAAAACGCTGCGCGGGCCACGCGGCGGATTGGTCTTATCAACCGAGAAGTGGGCGCAGCCGTTGGACAAAAGCGTGTTCCCGGGCATTCAAGGCGGCCCGTTCATGCATATGATCGCTGCCAAGGCGATTGCCTTCGGCGAAGCCCTGCGTCCCGATTTTAAAGCGTACCAGCAAAACGTTATCGCGAACGCCAAAGTGATGGGCGAAGAGTTAACACGCGGCGGCTTCCGTCTCGTCGGCGGCGGAACCGACACGCATCTTTTGCTCGTCGATCTGTCGGTAAAAAATCTCACCGGCAAAGCCGCTGAAGGCTATCTCGATGAAATCAGCATCACGGTTAACAAGAACGCGATTCCCTACGATCAGCAAAAACCGATGGTTGCCAGCGGCATTCGCATCGGTTCTCCAGCCATTACCTCACGCGGCTTTGGTGTTGAAGAATGTCGCGAAGTTGCTAAGATTATCTGCGAAGGCCTGGGCGACATCGAGTCGCGCACCAAGGTCGAGAAACTCCGCGCACGCGTCCACGAACTCACATCGCGCTTCGACGTCCCGTAGTCAACGCTATGACCTGCTCAGCATGGACGATTGCGGCCCGCCCTTCGCAGCATCCATGCTTCGACCGTTCGACGAGCTCACGGCAGGCTGAGCTCAGCATGACACAATTGTCACCCTGATCGTCTGAGTGTCACCCTGAGCTTGTCGAAGGGTGGTTAGGTTTTTCCATTGGCGATTTGGCGGAGATTCTCTAAGTGGGCGCGTGTGATGGTATCGGCGGGTCCGTGTAGTGCCCGGCTTATTGCTTGACGCAAATCGGCTACTTCGGAACGCGCCAGCGCCTGTGCATCTGAAGGCGTGCCCGCTTCAGGGTGGTTGATCATTGCGATCAGCCGGTGCGCATAGAGCATCTGTAGATTGCGCTTCACGAGTGGAATGCTGCGCGTTCCCGGTGTGATATCACCATAGACGCTGTGCTGCAGCCAGGTGAACAGATCTCCGATCGACATTGTTGGCTGGGTTGCTATATTCGGGTTTTCGTCGATGCGTTGCAGGACCAGTGGATTGAAGAGTTCGTCGATAACGCGGCCCTGTTCTTGAGCGATGTTTTGCACGATCGGGAAGTCGTGACGGTTAGGTGGATTGTAAGCCCAAACCGGTAAGTTTCCGTATCCGGCCCACGAGACGTACCCGTACCCCGCCCACTCGGAATAGCCTAGGCCGCGCAAAAGTCGTGGCGAGAACTGCCACGCGCTCGCGGAGAACAGATATGTATCGAGCATTCCGAATGCGGCCGCCTCTTCGGCGCGCGAGACGGGAACGATCGCTGGTTGCGCGTGCGGATCCCCGCGATGGGCCCGCGAAATGAATTGGCCGCCGATAAAGTGGGCCGGTAAAGCGGCACAGCCACTGTAGCTCCTTAACAGGGAGCTAAATGCGGTCGTCTCTTCTTCGTAGGCGCTTCCCACCTTTGGAAGGCGTGAGTTGAGCGAGTGCATGAGGCCTTGATCCATTTTTAATTGTACGCGGCACCACGCAAGTGGATCATTCGTCAGGTCGCCCGTGTTCACGCGCGGGTCCGAAGCATGTCCGTTACCCCACGAACTGTCTTCATCGGATGCGTACCGGTACCGTGGATCAGACCAGCTTGAGGCCCATCGGCGTAAGGTGGGAAGTTCTGCTTCCGGCGTTTGTGCTCCGCGAATGGGTGCATAGCCATACTTAATCGTGAAGTAGTCATACGGCCCCAAGACCACTTGCGAATAGTCGCCTTGCGCATAATCTTTGGGCCACAGGTTGGTCGGCGCATACTCCATGACCGTTGAAGTGATGCCGTATTTCGCCGTGAAGGCTTTGTCTTGGAGTTGCTTTGCCGTATAGGCTTGCGAGCCGATGAAGTTATGCTGCATTCCCAGATTGTGACCGGTCTCGTGCAAAATCGTCGATTTAAATTCGTCGTGGATAAACCACTCCGGCACGGGATCGGAGTCGCGGCCGTTTCGCACGGGATCGATGAAGTACTTCCATGTGCGCGCCGCGCCGTGCGGAATGTCCGCAGAGACGAGCACTCCGCTGCGGAACTCTTCGCCGGTGCGCGGGTCGTACAGTGTTTGCGAATCGGCGCCGAAACTTGCTTGTGCTTCAGTGACCCAGCGAATCACATTGTAGCGAATATCGTCGGGATCCCAATTGGGGTCGTTGGGTTGCTCGCGCACTTCAAGCGCGCCGCTAATGCCGATCTTCAAGAAGGCGTCATTCCAACCTAGGATGCCATCGCGAATCGCGGCACGATATTGCGGCGGAATTCCGTTGCTCAAGTAGTACACCACCGGATGCTTTGCGGGTGACACGGCTTGGCTCGGGTCTGAAGGCTGGATATTGAGGCGAATGAGGTAGCGCAACTGGCGCTCGCGCTCGGCGTCCTTGTTATATTGCAGATACACAGCGTCATATAAGCCGATGCGATCGTCGGCGTACCGCGGGCGATAATCATCGCTGCCCGGCGGTTGGGCGAAGTTATAGACGATGCGCATTTGGACGCTACGGGCATCCGGCGCGACATCGGCGACATGAGCGGCTTCGGTCGCCCACGTTTGATCGGCTTCGATCAAGATGTTCTTTGGAAAGGCTTTGGTCTGGCCAAAATACGTGCGGCTGGAATCCAGACGGTAGCCGCCCGCCCCGTTCAACGAGCCTTTTAGCATGTTATTGAGATCGAGAATGTCATTAAGCAATGAGGAGGCGTCAAAGACAATCGCACCGGTCTTCTCATCGGTGGCCACAATCTGACCGAGGCCAACAACCGACTGCGGAAAATTCCGCGCGACGGTCGTTTGCAATTCCGGCGTAGCGGCGACGAAGTTGGTGTTCGGCCACACGATCGCAATCTTATCGCCGGCGCGGTGGAAGCGCACCAGCATGGCTGGGAGGTGATCGGTGTTTCCCCACACCACGAAATTGCCGCCCAAGCCGTTGCCCGGCACGATCGTTTCAATGAAGTCTTGTTCGAGTTGCGATTGTGCGAGCTCGATGTATACTTTGCCGTCTTTGTTCCACAGCGTAAAGAGGCCGCGTTGCGCGGTGGCACCGGCCGTGAATTTTGCGTATGGCTGACTGTCCTCGGCGCTCGCGGGCAATGCCAGCGAGGCGGCCAGCGACAATGAAAATAGAAAGGCGATTACAACTGTTCGAAGCATGCAAGCGGGTTCGGGCGTCCCACGCAGGCCGCCTGCGATTGCTTGCCAAAGGCTCGGCGCTATGTCTTCCCCTCATCTCCATATCGTCGATCATCCTGCCGTTGCCGACCGGTTGGCGCGCCTGCGCGATCGCGAGACAACGACGCCGCATTTCCGCACCCTGATCGAAGAGCTCGGTGGCTTTCTGGCTTATGAAGCAACGCGCGGGCTTCCAATGAAGAACCAGCAAGTGGTAACGCCGATCGTCGAGATGACCGCGCAGCGGATCGCAGCACGGCCTGTCGTCGCTCCAATTTTGCGTGCCGGCCTTGGGCTATTGCCGGGATTTCTGGATGTGATCGATGACGCTGTCGTGGCACACTTAGGGTTCTATCGCGATCCGCAGACATTGCAGCCAGTCCCCTATTATGCCAATGTCCCCAATGACTTGAGCGAACGGCACGTCTTCGTTCTGGATCCGATGCTGGCCACCGGCCACTCAGGAGCGGCCGCGCTCGACGCCCTTGCCTCGCGCGGCGCCAAGGATATGACGTTCGTGTGCATTATTGCGGCACCCGAAGGCGTCGCCGTCATGCAGAAGTCCCATCCGACCGTCCGCATCGTCACGGCGAGCCTGGACGAGCGGCTGAACGACCATGCGTATATCGTTCCGGGGCTCGGTGACGCCGGGGACCGGATGTTCGGTAGCACGAGTTCTGTGCCGGTCAGCGTTCGCCCGAACGCGAAAGCATAAGCATGCGGCCCGGTTGGGATGAGTATTTCATGGAAATTGCGCGCACGGTGGCAACGCGTGCGACCTGCCCGCGCGCGTCCGTAGGATGCGTTCTTACACGCGACCATCGCATCTTGACGACGGGTTATAATGGGTCCCCGCGACACGTCGCGCACTGCACCGAGGCCGGCTGCATGGTGGTAAATGACCACTGCGTGCGCACCACGCACGCGGAAGCAAATTCAATTGTACAAGGTGCCCTGCATGGCATCAACGTGTCCGGTGCCACCGCCTACTGTACGCATCAACCATGCATCCATTGCAGTAAGTTGTTGATTAGCGCGGGCATCGTAAAAATTGTTTACGAGACGTCCTATCCGGATGCGATCGCGACGATGCTGTTAAGTGAAGCCGGCGTCGCTCTTGTTCATTATGCAACGCTGGAAGGAACGCGGTCGTGAGCGGGGCGTGGCTCTACATCTCGGCCTTGGTTATTTCCGCATCCACGTCTGCACTCTTAACCCCGATGATCTGCCGTCTTGCCAATCACGTCGGGATGCTCGACAAGGTGGAAGACGACCGTCGCGTTCACGAGAACCCGACGCCTCGGCTCGGAGGCATCGCAGTCTATATTGGTTTTACGTTTGCGCTGTTCGCAGTGCTCGGCCTGGCGCTGACGCGCTTCGCGTTTTTTCACAGCCTTGATGACATCCACGCATTCTTAGGCCTGCTGTTCGGGAGCACACTCATCCTGGGCGTTGGTTTGTGGGATGACATCATGGGCATGACGGCCCGCAGCAAGCTCTTTGCGCAAATCGTGGTGGCGCTGATCTCAATGGCGTACGGGTTTGTGATTTCGTTCGTGCACAATCCGTTTGGTCCGGGCTACATCTATTTTCCTTGGTGGATCAGTTGGCCGCTCACCTTAGTTTGGTACGTGGGCATGATGAACGCGATTAATTTCATCGATGGGCTGGACGGGCTGCTAACCGGAGTGACGGCGATTTCCACGATGTCATTGTTTGCGATCGCGCTCTTGCATCACGACCCTGTTGTGGCCCTGGTCGTGATCGCACTTGCCGGCGCATCGCTCGGCTTTCTTCCTTATAACTTTAATCCAGCGAAGATTTTCTTGGGCGACTCCGGCTCGTTGTTCATTGGATTTGTCTTTGCAACCGTTTCGGTGATTGGCGAAGGAAAAGTCGCGATTTCGATTAGCCTGATCGTGCCGCTCATGATCTTAGCATTGCCGATCATCGATACGGCGGCGGCAATTATTCGTCGCACACGCTCCGGGAAAAAGATCACGGAAGCCGATCGCGGCCATTTTCATCACCAGCTGATCTTTCGTTATGGTCTCAACGTCCGCCAGGCGGTGATCCTGATTTACGTTCTTTGCTTCTTGCTTGGCGTCACCGCCCTCTTACTTTCGGGCGCGATTCCGCACTTTTCGAAATTGGCTGCATGACAAACACAAACAAACTTCGAGTCATGATCGTCTTTGGGACGCGTCCCGATACCATTAAGATGGCGCCCGTGGTGCGCTCGCTCACAGCGCATCCGGACGTCGAGGCGATTGTATGCGTGACCGCGCAACATCGCCAAATGCTCGACGACTTACTCAAGCTTTTTGAAATCGTGCCCGACTTCGATCTGGACATCATGACCGCGGACCAAAGCCTCACGCAGATTACGACTCGTGTGCTCTCCGGAATGGTGGACGTTTTACACGCGGCAAAGCCAGATGTCGTGCTCGTGCACGGCGACACGGCAACGAGTACGGCCGCCGCTCTCGCCGCATTTTATGCCCACGTTCCCGTCGGCCACGTTGAAGCCGGTCTGCGCACGAACGACCGTTGGACACCATTCCCAGAAGAAATGAACCGGCGCTTAACCGGACAGTTGACGTCGTTTCATTTCTCACCCACCGAGCTCGCGCAATCGCACTTGCTAGAAGAAAACGTCACGCCGGCAGATATTATTGTTACCGGCAACACCGTGATCGACGCATTTCTGACCACTGCCGCGCACGCCGACCTGCCGTACCCGGCGGGTTGGGAACGACTCGATCCGGCACGCGATATCATTGTAGTCACGGCGCATCGTCGCGAAAATCATCCGTACATGCGCGATATGGCGATGGCGATGCGAGATATTGTCGCGTTTCCGTCGCGTCCGCAGATTTTATGGCCGGTCCATCCTTCGCCGCACGTGAAGCCGGTCGCGGCCGAGATACTGGGCGCAGTCGAGGGTGTGGTGCTGACCGAACCGATTGATTATGCGGAGATGGTTGCCTGCGTGCGCAACTGCCGCTTCGTCTTAACGGACAGCGGCGGGCTTCAAGAAGAAGCGCCGTGCCTGGGCAAGCCGGTCTTAGTGATGCGCGACGAGACGGAGCGGCCCGAAGGCATTGCTGCCGGAACGCTCGAGCTGGTCGGCCACGACCGGGCCACCATCGTCGGCGCCGCAAAACGGCTCCTGACCGACCGAGC
>JALYIF010000129.1 GCA_030775925.1 Vulcanimicrobiota bacterium
CATGAGCGCGGTAATGGCACCGCACCATCCGAACGCCTCTTCCGAATCGTAAGGCAAGCCCATCCGCATGAGAAGCGTGCCGAGATTCGCGTACCCTAATCCCAGGGTTCGGTAGTCATAAGATTTCTGCGCGACGACGCGTGACGGGAACTGCGCCATAAGCACGCTGATCTCAAGTGTAAACGTCCAAACGCGGCACGCTTCTGCGTACATCTGCGCTTCGAACCGGCCCTCATCGTTCTGAAATTTCACCAAATTCAACGAAGCAAGATTGCACGCCGTATCATCCAAAAACATGTACTCGGAGCACGGGTTACTTGCGTTGATTCGCCCGTCGCTCGGGCACGTATGCCATTCGTTGATTGTGGTGTCAAACTGCATTCCGGGATCGGCACATTGCCACGCCGAGACAGCGATGCTTTCCCAAAGATCCTCCGCTGCCAGGGACTTTATAACCCGACCGTTCGTCCGCCCGACGAGATCCCAATTGCCTTTTGCGTCTAAGCGCTCGAAGAACGAATTGGGTACGCGCACCGAGTTGTTTGAATTCTGGCCCGAGACGGTGCCATAGGCTTTACTGTCCCAGTTCGTGTCGTAGGTCTCGATCTCAAGCTGCGTGTAACCTTGCTTTGCAAAGTCCAAAGCGTATTGAACGTTTGCTTGAGGAATGCCGGTAGACAGAGCCGCGCGCATGGCTGACTTCAAACCCGCGTTCAATGTCGGATCGACGCGAGCTTCGACAGGCACCGACTCGTCGGTTGCAGCCTTCATGATTGTGTTCAGATGCTTCTCGCAGGCAATTGAGCCCGCGACGAGGTCAGAGACTTTCTGTTCTTCGGTGACTTTCCAAGTAATAAACTTATCGATATCGGGATGATCTAAATCTAAGCAAACCATTTTGGCAGCGCGGCGCGTGGTGCCACCCGACTTGATTGCCCCGGCCGCACGGTCGCCAACGCGTAGAAAGGACATTAATCCTGAACTCGTGCCGCCGCCGGAAAGCTTTTCGCCTTCTCCGCGCAACGCGGAGAAGTTCGAACCCGTGCCCGAACCAAATTTAAAGATGCGCGCCTCACGGACCCAAAGGTCCATGATGCCGCCTTCGTTCACCAGATCATCTGACACACTCTGGATAAAACAGTTGTGGACCACAACGTTGTTTGTCAGGAACGAGTGGCTTTCCGTTTCAATATCGAAGACTCGCTCGTCGGCGACGTAATCGATAGAATGAATAATTTCATCCCTTGTCTTGCTCACGTTTCGCCCAGGCATGTTCAGCGCGGTTTTTAACTTTGCTGATTTGTCCTTAGAAATAAATCCAATCAGGTCGCTAAATTTAGTTTTTGCATCTTTCCATGCAATTGTCACGTGGTAGTAGTCTTGCCGATCGTCGCGGGAGTCCACGCCCACATTAATTCGATTGTAAATTCCCAAATTGAAAAGCAGTCGTGACACTCCGTTAGCCAACTTAGGCGAAATCGTCCCAAAAACGATATCGCTACTGGATCGTGTTGGGCGAATGCGAACGCAACCATCTGCTTGGAATAACGCGCGTAAATAGGCAGCAACCACATTCCGACCGCCTTGCGCCACGGCCGGAGGTACCTGCATGTCTAGTTTTCTGTCGAGTAGTTGGTACTCGGTAACAAAGGACCGGAGATGCTCACCATAAAGGCGCAGTCTGCGAACGTCTAGATCTTTGCTTTGGACTTCCACATGGCGTTCGTGGGAGTGAGCGCCCTTAAACACCTCGGCGATACTCGAATGAACGAATTCTCGTTCGGCATTGTTAACGGTCATCGCTTCGATAGTCAGGCTTCGATTGCTGCCGGTTGCATATTGTCCAACGAACCCGTCGGCTTGGAGCCATCCAGCAAGCGCGACCTCGGTTTCTAAACGCCGGTGCCCGACTCGCTCGATCGCGGTGTCGGTGCGTTGAATCAAACGCATTCCGGGCTTCAGAGCAGAGACAGGCAGCCATTCACGCTTACTCTTATGATGATTGGCCACGAGCACAAGGTGATCAGCGGTGGCTTCGATGCTGTTCCCGTTTTTTAGCCGAACGCGAAAGACCGGTTTGATCCCATTGTCTTTGACGGCGACAACGTGCGTTGTAC
>JALYIF010000130.1 GCA_030775925.1 Vulcanimicrobiota bacterium
GGCGATGACCAGGCGTTGCACTTCGTTGGTGCCTTCGCCAATCTCGTTGATCTTTTGATCGCGATACATCCGTGAAACCGGATACTCATCCATGAAGCCGTATCCGCCGTGGACTTGGAGCGCTTCGTTCACAACGCGGCGAGACACTTCACCCGAGAAGAGCTTACCGAGGCTGGCCGACATCGCAAAATCGCGGCCGTTATCTTTTTCCCACGCGGCTTTCAGAATCATCAACTTGGCGTGCTCGATCTCCGTAATCATATCGGCCAATTTAAATTGAATGGCTTGGAACTTGGAGATCGGTTTGCCGAATTGGTGCCGCTCTTTTGAATATTTGAGCGCTTCATCGTAGGCACCCATGGCCAAGCCAACGGAGAGCGCTCCCACCGAGATGCGGCCGCCGTCCAAAATGGTGAGAAAATTCTTGAGGCCTTGCCCACGCTCGCCAAGCAAATTACCCTCAGGCACCTTAGCGTCGTTAAACGAGAGCTCTCGCGTGTCGGATGCGCGCCAGCCCATCTTCTTATATTTCTTGCTGCGGACAAAACCCGGGGTGTCTTGCGGCATGATGATAGTAGAGATCTCGGATCGGCCATTCTCAGCCTTGCCGGTAACAGCCGTAATCGTAGTCCCGCCACTGATATCGGTGCCGCTATTGGTAATGAAGGCCTTGGTCCCATTGACTACCCAGTGGCCGTCTTTGAGCTCCGCCTTGGTCTGTGTGCCGCCGGCATCGCTTCCGGCACCGGGCTCCGTGAGGCCAAAGCCCCAGAGCATGTTGCCTTGGGCTAATGGCACCAAATACTTCTGCTTTTGCTCCTCGGTGCCAAACATATAGAAGGGGCTGGCGCCCAGGGAGATGTGCGCGGCCATTGTGATCGCGGTCGAGGCATCCGCGCGGGCGATCTCCATGACCGCTAGGGCATAGCTGACCGTATCCGCGCCGGCCCCGCCGTACTTCTCAGGAAACGGCAGCCCCATCAACCCAAGGTCTGCCATTTTCTTGACAAGATCGTAGGGGAAGGCTTCCTCGCGGTCCATCTCCTCGGCGCGCGGTGCAACTTCTTCTTGAGCAAACTCGCGGCAGAGGCTCTGAATTGCTTTCTGCTCGTCGGATAAATCGAAATTCATGTCACCGGAGGTATCCGTCCGCAGGCTCGGAAAAACCCTTCAACCGATGATCTCTCTGCGTGGCGTTTCACTCGTTTATCCGAACGGGGTTCGCGCTCTTGATGGTGTCGATCTCGAAATCGAAAAGGGCGCCTTTGTCTTCCTCGTCGGCCATTCCGGTACCGGAAAATCGAGCCTGCTTCGAATACTGTATCGCGAGATGCGTCCGAGCGCGGGCGAAGTGATCGTCGACGGAATTCGCGTCGATCGCCTCAAGGGCGCTCGCGTTCCTGCACTGCGCCGCCATTTGGGCGTCGTTTTTCAAGATTATAAACTTCTAACCGACAAAACCGTCTGGGAAAATGTGGCATTCGCTCTGCAGGTAACCGGCGCGAAGACTCGTGACGTTCTGCGCCAAGTGCCGCGCGCGCTGGACTTGGTGGGACTCTCCCACAAGAGCCGTATGTACCCAAACGAACTATCCGGCGGCGAACAACAGCGTACGGCGATCGCGCGCGCTTTGGTGAACAATCCAAAATTGCTCTTATGCGATGAGCCCACCGGCAATCTCGATCCATCGAACACCACGGAGATTATGGAGCTCCTACTGCGCATTAATCTCAAAGGCACCACCGTCGTGGTTGCAACGCACAACCAAGCTGTCGTCGACCGGATGCGCCGCCGTGTGGTGCGTTTAGAAGACGGGCGCGTCGTTACCGATGAAGAGCGGGGGTATTATTTCCTTGGACTGGGGCAGAGTCAGATTCTTTCTGGGTGAAGTTTTTCGGAACTTCACGCGGAATGCGGGCATGCAAGCAACGGCCATTGGCACCGTAACGGTGACAATCGTTCTCCTTGGTATTTTTCTCTACGTGCGCGGTATGCTGATGCATCTGGGAACCGAAGTCTTTAACCAAATCGAAATTGCGGTGTACTACAGTGACACCATTACACCGGCCCAAAGCGCTGCCATTCGCACGAATTTGGCAATGGATCCGCGCGTCGCGTCCACCATCTTCGTGCCAAAAAAGCAAGGTCTCAAAGACCTGCGCAACCGCATGAAGGGTCAGATCGACACCTCGATCCTCACCGAAAACCCACTTCCTGATAAGTTGCGGGTGCGCGTTCGCACTCCTGAGGAAGTAGGCGCCGTTGCGGCGCACCTACAAAAGCTTCCCGGCGTCGGTAGCGTGAGCTACGGGCAAGATGTGGTCGCTAAGCTGTTGCAACTGAGCAAGGTGCTCGGCAATATTGGAATCGCCGTTATCGGCCTGTTCCTCGTGGTGGCCTCAATCATCATCTCCAATACGATTCGTCTGACAGTTTTTGCGCGACGGCGCGAAATTTCCATCATGCAACTCGTCGGTGCGACCAATGCGTACATCCGCTTGCCATTTATTTGCGAGGGGTTTCTCGACGGAATCCTGGGCGCGGTTATTGCCGTCATCTTTCTGGCAATTGCAAAAATGGAGCTGTTTCCAAAACTTGCTGCGGCTCTGCCTTTCGTACAACTCAATGCGGCGGCCGTCGACCCGTTGCGCCTCACGCTCGCCCTCCTCGCGGTCGGCGGCTCGGTCGGAATTATCGCATCGTGGATATCGGTCGGACGCTACCTGCGGACTTAACGCGAGATCTGCTCGCGGAGGTCCTGTGCTACCGATCGCTCTATGACGCGCTCTGCAAACTCGTGCAAGATGCCGTCTTCGA
>JALYIF010000131.1 GCA_030775925.1 Vulcanimicrobiota bacterium
CCCTCGAGCGCCCATACAATCGGAAAGCTCTTCTTGCGACGGGCTATGTCGGCACCGGCGGTTTTCCCCGTTGTATCCAAATCAGCCCATATTCCAAGCAAATCATCGTACATTTGAAACGCAGCCCCGAATGCTGCTCCGAGCTGGCGATACTCCCGGCACGCCTTTTGCTCCAGACCCGCACTCATTGCGCCGAGCTCGCATGCAACGCCAAACAGCGCCGCGGTCTTTCCTGCGATCATTTCCAAATAGCGCTGTGAACTCACGCGATCGTGCCGCTCAAAATCGATATCCAGGCTTTGACCATGGCACATTGCGAGATGCGCTTCGTGTAACCGCCCGACCATTGCGGCAACGCGCTCGGCCGGATGGCGTTTCTGCGCGCGCAACAACGAGAGAAAGCTTATGGCGCAGAGCGCATCGCCGGCATTCACGGCTTGGGCAACACCATACTTTACCCAGAGCGTCTCACGTCCATGACGCAGACGATCGCCATCCTCAATATCGTCGTGGATGAGCGAGTAATTGTGGAGCAACTCGATAGCTACGGCCGCATCCAAGGCATCATCGGCGGGGGCCCCAGCAGCTTGCGCGACGCACAGTACCAAATGGGGACGCACTCGTTTGCCTCGCCGGGCCCCGTCCGCAGTTGCGTACCCAAAATGGTACGCGAGCATTTCACGAACGAGCGTGTTCTGGGGCAATTCATCAATAGCGCGCTCGAGAGCGCGCTCTAGCATCTCAGACGGTGGCTTGACGGCCGAGCGCCTCCATCCGCGCTGCAACTTCATCGACAAGCCAGCCAGGCGTCGATGCTCCCGACATCAGTCCGGCCGTTTGTACGCCGGCAAACCAATCCGCTTGAAGTTCCTCAGGCCCCTCAATATGGTAGGCATGCGCGCCGTTCATTTCTGCAAGTTCGGCAAGGTGCTTGGTATTGGCCGAGGTCTTACCACCAACGACCACCATAACCTCGACTTCCTTGGAAAGCGTGACCGCTTCGGACTGCCGGTTGTTCGTGTCGGTGCAAATGGTGTTGACCGCACGCACTTCGTAGTACTTCGCAGTCAAAGCCTTGACAATATCCAGGAATCGAGCTTTCGAATAGGTTGATTGCACGACCACACCGACCCGGCTTCCGCGCGGCAGCCGGTCTACATCTTCAACCGTCTCAATGCACCAAGCTCCGGGTACGTGGCTTAGCGTGCCCGCGACTTCGGGATGGTGCGGGTCTCCAACGACGACTATTTTATAGCCATCGGCTTTAAGCTTCTCAGCTTGGACGTGGATTTTTGTAACCATCGGACACGTGGCATCAATGACCTCGAGATTCTTTTCCCGGGCCTTCTCGAAAACTTCCACGGGAAGTCCGTGAGCGCGCACAAATAGGGTTCCCGACTTCACATCATCAACGGAACTGGCATTCTTGAGGCCCCGCTCTGCGAGCGAGGATACCATCTGAGGATTGTGCACGACGTGGCCGAGCGTTGTTACGTCATCGCGTTGCGCGATCGCCTCTTCAGCCTTCTTTACGGTAATGGCCACGCCGAAGCAAAAACCTTGGACTTTGGCCTTCTTAATTTGCACGGGATTCAATCTCTCTTCCGAGCGCAGTGATCTCTCTCATAACGGCCTGCGTAAAGTTCGACAAATCTTCGCGAGTGGCTTTTCTCTCCGCAGGCAGGGTGAGGAGCGTTCCAAAAGCGACTTTTATCTGATGAAGCTGAGCGGCCTGGGCACCGCCGCTCACATAGGCAGGCAGAACGGGCGCTCCGGCGAGGGATGCCAGGAGCGCGACACCGCCTTTGGCTTGGCCCTCACCCTCCACAACGCGCGTACCCTGCGGAAAGATGCCAACCGCGCGCCCCTCGCGCAGAATTTCTACAGATTTTTTGATCGCCGCGGTTGCGCTTTTGCGCCGGTCCACCGGATAGGCATTTACCGCCGTAATGATCGGGCCCAAGATGGGAATCTCAAAGAGCTCGGCTTTGGCCATAAACGCAAGCGCCCGGGGGCACGCGACGCCCAGCGCGACGGGATCCAGATAAGAAGAGTGATTGCAGGCAACGATGAGCGGGCCGTGCATCGGCACGCGCTCCCGTCCACGCGAACGAAGCCGCCAAATTTGCATGACGGGTGGCAGCACGACATGGGCTGCAAAATGATACCAAATGCTCATGAACGCGCTTCCGCGGTGACCAGCCCAACGATTTGATCGCAAACCTGAGCGGCGGTCTTTCCAGTGGAATCAATGACGGTAGCATCGCTCGCCGGACGTAGCGGCGAGGTCAGTCGCGTTTCATCCAGCCGGTCGCGCTCTTCGATCTCTTCGCGCAACTCGTGCGGTTCGATATCAACGCCGGCCGCCTGCAGCTCGGCGCGGCGCCGCTCCACACGTTCTTGCACCGAGGCCGTTAAATAGATCTTGTAGCGTGCGTCAGGCAATACGACCGTTCCAATATCGCGCCCCGCCATGACGACCGGGCCTTCAGCGGCAATCGCACGCTGCTCTTCAACCAGGCGCGCGCGCACGAGCGAATGCGCGGCCACAGTCGAAACCACGGCGGTCACCGCGCTTGAGGTCAACTGTGTCGTAAGATCTGTGTCACCAGCAAAGATGCGGTATCCGATGGGCGCATCGAGATCGAGCTTCACGCGGATATGATGGTGATCGCACAAATGGAGTAGCGCCCGCTCGTTGTCGAGATCCGTCTGAGACTGCAGTGCCAGGAAAGCAAGAGCCCGATACATCGCCCCCGTGTCGAGATACAGGTAATTCAAGCGACGCGCGACCATCCGCCCAACCGTCGTTTTTCCGGATGCCGCCGGCCCATCGATGGCGATATGCGTGTAGACCTTGACCACGACCCGCCCTTTCGAGTAGGCCTCCCACTCATCCGCTCTGAACATGCAAGGACTGTGGCCAAAGTTCGTACGCTCTTCTTCTGCTCCGGCTGTGGTTTTGAATCGCCACGATGGCTTGGGCGCTGCCCATCCTGCGAAGCGTGGAATTCTTTTAGCGAAGCGCCCTCCAAACCAAAAGCCGGCAACGCGCGCCTGAGCGCAGGGCGCTCCGCAGTATCGCCGATTCGTCTCGCCGACGTCGATAGCAGCAGCGTTGCGCGAGTTACGACAGGAATGCATGAGTTCGACACCGTGCTCGGCGGCGGCGTGGTACCAGGTAGCCTAACGCTCATTGGAGGGCCCCCCGGCGCTGGCAAATCGACCTTACTCCTGCAAATCGCCGCCTCGCTGATGCAGCAAACTGCGCCGGTCGTGTACGTGTGCGGCGAAGAATCCGCCGCACAAATAAAGCTGCGCGCGCAGCGCTTGAGTATCAAGGGCGATGTGCTCGTCTTTGCGGAAACCAACTTGCGCGCGGTCCTCGACGAACTCGAGCGACTGCGTCCCAAGGCGCTCATTATTGATTCCATACAAACAGTCTGGCTGCCGGAATCGGAGAGCTACGCCGGCAGCATCACGCAAGTTCGGGACTGCACGCAGGCGTTAATGGAATTTGCCAAGCGAACCGATTGCGCTACCTTCATCGTCGGACATGTTACCAAAGACGGCACGATCGCTGGTCCGCGTTTGCTCGAACATTTAGTGGACACCGTCCTATATTTCGAAGGAGAGATCAACGGCGAGTTTCGCATCGTGCGCGCCTATAAAAATCGCTTCGGCAGCGTCGACGAAATCTGCGTTTTTGCCATGCACGGCGATGGCCTCCATGAGGTTCCCAATCCCTCGGAATTGTTTCTGTCAGGCCGCAAGCAGCGCCCGAGCGGGTCATGCGTTGTCGCCAGCATCGTTGGTTCACGTCCCGTGTTGATCGAAGTCCAGGCGCTGGTCGGGGAAACCAGCTACGGAACGCCGAGACGACTGGCTGCCAACCTTGACCAAGCGCGGCTGGCCATGATTTTGGCGGTGTTAGAGCGGCGCGTCGGGATGCATTTGGGCACCCACGATGTGTACGCTTCGGTCGCAGGGGGATTGCGCGTGAACGAACCCGCTGCCGATCTTGGTATTGCTCTCGCAATTGCTTCGGCATTCCGCAACGTACCGCTGGCGCAAGACGCGGCCGCATTCGGCGAATTAGGCTTGTCCGGAGAGATACGTGCCGTTTCGGCCGGAGCGCGTCGTGCTTCAGAAGCCAAGCGACTCGGATTTAGCACGCTTTTTAATGCGCAGACGCATGATG
>JALYIF010000132.1 GCA_030775925.1 Vulcanimicrobiota bacterium
GAAAAGCCGCCGGCGATGAAGACGTGCGGAACGCTCGGGTGCGGCCCAATGACGAAATGCTCGTCGGGAGTCAGCGAATACATACACGCGGAAGCGGTTAAGAGCGCTCCCGCGGCATCCGGCACAAATGCATGGAGCGCTTGGCGAAGCTGCGTCGTGTCATCGGGGGAAATCGCACGATCGAACGACGGCACAGTTGTGAATTGTCCAGAATGGTGAAAGGCACACTTGACGCCGTCCCCATAATCCGGAAAGCCGTAAAAAAACCGTCCGTCCCGATCGAGAGCAAATGCACAAAAGCTGTCGGGGGCATAGTCTTGTGGCACTTCAGGTGCGAACCATGCTTGAATGTTCCGTTCGATCACGATCGGAACGTGCATCTGCGAAAAAAGATCCTGTAGCCATGGGCCTGCGCACACAACTACGTTGCGGGCGTTTGCGATCGTTCCATCAGCCAGGTGGAGACGTACGCTCGCACCCTGAGCGTCCCATTCGCGCACCAGGGTATCGAAACGCAACGTCGCTCCGTAGTTCTTGGCAACCTCAAGATGCGCCCGCACGGCAGCCTCGGGAAACACGGCCCCGGCCGCGGCTTCAAAGATACCGACCTCGTCCGCGCGGGGGCGAATTGCAGGGAACGCAGCCGCCAACTCCGCTGCTGTAAATTCCTGAATTTGTAAATTGTGCGCAAGCGCGCTCGCTCGGGTTCCAGCGATCAGGCTGGATTGCTCTTTGCCGACAAAAACGGCGCCCGTCCGGCTGCGCAACCAGGTCCCCGTTTGGGCTTCCAATTCGTCCCAAAGTGTGTAGGCGCGCCGTAGAAGCGGTACGTAATCGGCGCCCTCAAAATAGGCCATGCGAATCAGGCGGGTTTTGCCTTGGGAGGCGCCGAGCAGATGCGCCGGCCCATACTGCTCTAAACCCAGCACAGAAAGACCGCGCCGGGCGGCGTGCGCGGCGGTCGCGCTACCCATGCCTCCCAAGCCAAGTACCACAACGTCGTAGATCAAACGTTCAACTTCTTTACAACAATGAGGGGTTCTGCGGTGAGCTTCTGCTCTTTGCGGGTAAGACCGCTTCATGCAGCACGCCGACCGCCCCGTTGTGAAATTGCGGGGAGACTACGATCTCTCGCGACGTGAAGAACTCCGCGAAGCCCTCTATGCTCATAAGGACGATGATGCAATTGTCATCGATTTGGCGGAAGTGCGGTACATGGATTCTACGGGGCTCGGTGTCCTGATCAATCTCAACAAGCGCTTTGTTCTCCAGGGTGGCCCCCCGCTCAAGCTCATGAACCTCCAACCACGCCTTCAACGGTTGATTCGTATCACGGGTCTTGAAAAAGTGTTCGACATCGAATAGTCCCTTAGGGAGTAATGGTTAGCGTGGTGGATGCAGTGCGCCCGAATTCTTCAGGTGCAAATTGCAAATGGGCGGTCGCGCCGGGCCACGCGTAGGTGCCGGGCGTAACGGAACGCACGAGATAGTGCATCGCGAACACTCCCGGAGACAGATGGTCGGCAAAGGCAAAGATGCGATCTTTATAGATCGTCTGATAATCGATTTGCCAGCTGTCGCTTTTTGCAGCGAGCGACGGTGTCGAGGTCTTGAACGTTGTATCCACGGCTTCTAACCCAGCCGGCAGCGGGTCCGTGATCATGACATGATCGACCGGATGATCGGTGATCACCTCAAGGCCAATATCAAAAACTTGACTGGCAGCCAGGGACGGGTTTGCGGCCGGGCCTTGAAGACCCATCTGCACAAGTATTGGATCGAGATTCGCAGCGCGTACAAAACGGGTGATACGCAGACCGCGCAGCGCTCCTGGTTGCCCTCCGCGCAGTTGGTAGGTGTAATTCACAACATAGTGAAGCGTGCCCGTGCCCTGCTTGCTGATTTGGAGCGCACCTTTGCGCAGATCTGCCGCCGCCACTCGAACACGCTTTGCGGGCGCGGCGGAGCCGGTAAATGCGGCGCTTGCAATAACTTTCCCATCGATAACTGCCCGGGCCGTGAAATTGCTCGCTCGTGGTTGGCTCTGCGCGTACGCCAGCAGTGCCGTTACGTTTCGCGCTGTGGTGTAGGTATTGATAAACGGGCATGAGCAATGGTTGGTGCTCAAGGTCCGCACGATATTGTCGAGTTGATCTGCGGGGGCATGCCGTGCAACCAGCAATTCGAGCATCTCGGCCTGCGCGGACGATCCATACCAGCTCCACGCCGGGCCGGCGTTTGCGGTGCTATTGCGTGCCGTCAAATAGAGATTCTCAGAGAGTTTTCGAGCGAGCGATTCTCCCGCCGAGCTCCATCCCGGCAGTGCGATCAGGTAGCGTGCCAGTCTAGCGCGATCGGAGAAGCTCAAGGAGTCGCGCTGAGCGTAAATGTCGGCGATGAAATCGCTGCGTGTATCTCCTAAGTCGGAGAGCGCTGTCAATACGGCAAACCGCAAGAACGTTTTACAGGCGGCGGTTTCGCAAGAAGCTTTGGCGGGGTTGGCCAAAACTGCTGCCAAGTAGGCGTGCAGCGAGGTGAGCAATCCGGCGTCTACGTGCATATCTGCACGCTGTGCCGCGGCAAGCGCCCGCGCTGCGTAGGCGGTAACAAGCGCATCGGATTTGGCCTCAGGCCAGGGCGCGATTCCGCCGTCGGCACGCTTGCGCTCGGCGATGGCGGCGATATCGGCGCGAGCCTCGGCCGGAAGATCGATCGTGGTGCGTTGTTTCGTCAGCGTTGAAAGTTCTTGAAGTGCCGTTGCGAGCGTCAGGCGGCTGGCTGCATTTTCGACAAACGGCAGGCGATCTTGCGACAACACGCGCTCCGCCGGCGCGACGATCAGCGGAACGATGCTGCTGCCAAGAAAAAGATCGAGCATGCCTCCATCTCCCTGTAATGAGAGTGGAATTATCGCGCTGCCGTCAGTTGCACCGCTCTGCGCCACTGAGGCTTCAATTGCTTGATTGCGGATTTCAAAGGGGATGGA
>JALYIF010000133.1 GCA_030775925.1 Vulcanimicrobiota bacterium
ACAGGTATCCAACTATTTCCTCAACCGGGCGTGGACGTTCCGTTCTACGGGTCATGCTGGCAAAGAAGGCTTGCAATTCCTGTTGGTCTCGGTTCTGGCCCTATTGGTCAACCTTTTGGTGTCCTACCTCGTGTCTCCGTCTTTCGGTTATGGGCACAAAACTTGGTTCATCGCACTCTTGGCGAGCATTTGCGTTAATTTCTTTGTAAATAAATATTGGACTTTCAAGAACGTCGAATAACATTTTTGGGTAAGCACGTCTCGCTCTGGAGCATCGCGCTCGGGGCGATTCTTTTACTCGCCCTCGTTCTGCGGCTCAAAGGCATTCATAATCCGATCATCGACCATCCCGGCTGGCGGCAAGGGGACGAGGCAGCCATCGCGCGCAACTTTGCACACCTTCAATACAATCCGCTCTTTCCGCAGACCGATTACAATGGGGCGCCTCCCAATTACGTCGAGCTGGAGTTACAAATCGTCCCGTTTCTGGCCGCGACGCTCTACAAGCTTTTCGGCGTGCACGAAATCTTTGGCCGCCTCATCTCGATTGCTTTCAGCTTGGGCACGATTGCGGTACTCGGTTTTTTCGCTCGCTGGCTCTTCGTCGATGCGCTGGCCGGATTATTCGCCGCGTTCCTCTTTGCCGTTATGCCGGGGAGCCTCTACTACGGCAGAACGTTTACTCCAGACACAACGATGGTCTTTTTTCTGTGCGCCGCCCTTTATGCGGGCACTCGATGGTTCGTTGAAGACGAAGCGCTATCGTGGCGTGGCTGGCTCAGGGCAGCGGGGCTGCTTACCATGGCGTTGCTTGCGAAGCCCGTATCAATTGTTGCCATCGTACCACTTGCCGCAATCGCAGTGTCGCGTCTGCGTTCGGGTCGCACGATGCGGCCCTTACCCATAGCGTTGCTCTTCCTGGTACCGCTCGCGATCTTATTTGCGTACGACCGCTTTGAATCGAGTATTGCCGAATGGCATTGGGCAAGCGGCATTACCAAATTGCACGTTATCCCTTCGATGCACGCCGCTCTTACCGACGCGCATGCGTTCGCTCAGAAGTGGCAATACTTCAAGGACGTGCTGGGCATGCTTAGCCGCACGATGCTGGGGCCGCTGTGCACCGCGCTGCTGGTCGTAGGCTGTATCTTCTTTCCAACCGCCCGTTCGCGCGAACTACTGCTGGGATGGCTGGCCGGCGCATTGCTGTACACCTACGTCGTGGTGACCGTCGAGCGAGTCGATTACTATATGTATTTGTGGCTGCCCCTGGCCGCGCTCCTTGGTGCGGCGGCGCTAACGCGACTTGTGCGCGCAGTTGAACGGAGTAGCCTTGATCGCGCGCTTAAGACTGCTGCTGCGGCCGGAGGGGTACTCCTCCTCGCGTTTGCGATCTACCAGAACCGGCTGGCCGTCCGGCCCTACTATACGTATAGCAAGGCGGTTTATAAAAACGCGGTTACCCTCAATCAAACGCTTGCGCCGGACGTTCTGATTGTTATGGCACACTACGATCCTTCGGTGTTGTACTACATCAACCGCAAGGGTTGGGAAGAGGATCCGTATGTGTGGACGCCTTTCGACGAGCAAAGCGCGATCCGGAAAGGCGCCCGGTATTTTATTGCCATCGAGCGCAACCGCTTTGAGAAAAACGTCGAACTCTACAACTGGATGCAGCGCTTCCCGGTCATAAATCCAAACGCGACCTGGCCAGTCTACGAAACGGATCCTACGAAAATCGTCCCGGGCGCCGAGACCCGTTGGAAAAACTTCCGGAAGGCCGAAAAAGCGGGCAACGCCTCACAGTACGTCCCAAAACCTTAATGTGTCACCCTGAGCTTGTCGAAGGGTGGTTCACCATGCTTCGACGGCTCAGCATGACACTAATTGCTGATTTCGTGACACGTTTGAGCCGCCTGTTTAGGGGAGCGGGAGTAGAGACGACGGTGGGGCCGCGGCGGGCTGGCCGGTGGCGCCTTGCACCGCGGGGACGCCGGATTCCACGAGTTGGCGAAACGCGACAAGCCGGTTCGTGTTGCGTGACACTTCAAGATTGAGTTCGTACGAATTTTGGATGGCCTTGTTCAGCTCGACGATATTATAGCTATAGTCAAACTTCTTCAAGCTATCGAGAATTTTCAAGTTCATCAGTTTGAGCTGCGCATAGGATTTAGAAATCTGCGCGCCAGTCTCGCGGTACGTCGGATAGTTGGAAACCACAATTTCACGCTTGATGCGAGCCTGTTCGATCTGCGAACGCAGGCCTTGCATCCGAACGCTTTGTGGATCGTACTTCGCCGCTACGCTCAGCGTTGCCAGCGCATCATCAAGATGTCCCGCTTTGAATTGCACGTCGGCAATTTGCGTCGCCACCAAGGAATACCCGATGCGTGCGCGTTCGTTTCTGGGGTCGACCCGCAAAGCTAAGCGGTAAGCAAGTTGCGCTTCTTCTAAACTGCCGCGCTCGAGGGCGGTATCACCCTGATGCACGCGCGTATCGACAATCCATTGCTCGATAGGCCCGGCGCAACCCGAACTGGCGATCAGGACGAGACACGCGCATGCGATGGATCGGACGAGCTTCACCTGGAATGCCTCCTAGCGGCCGTGATAAACGAGGTGGGCGACGAATCGGATCAGTTCTGCTCCGGGCCAAAGGATCAGCTGGGACAAAATCCAGCCCACCAGTGCCGTTACGGACAGATAGAATACCATCGACTTGACTTCCTCGTGCGGGCGCTCACCCTTGACAGCCTCATCCACGATGATGGAGGACGTCGGATCGACAAAAAACGTAAAGGCGACCGTCCCGATCCCATTGATCACCCCAGAAATGCCTATTGCGGTGCGGGCGACGGTGATATCGAGAACGCTGGCATAATAGGCTGCCACCACGCCGATTGCGTAGACGCCGGTAACCACCACATTGAAAATGAGCAGGCGCCGCGGAATTCCTCGCAGTGAAAACGAGGCGAGTTCCCCGCGGCGCGGAAGCCGAATTTGCCGCAGGATTTGCATGATCACTTTGGGATCCAAAAGGCGCAGGAAAGAGTGCGGCAGCGATTTCGTCCGCTCGAATGACCGAACGCCACGCTCGAACATGTAGGTGAACATCGGCAGCAAGAACATCCCTACTAACGCGCCGAGCGTACCCGCAAGAATAATCAGCCGCA
>JALYIF010000134.1 GCA_030775925.1 Vulcanimicrobiota bacterium
GATTTTGCAGAGTTCGGTCGAGGACTCGTTTCTGAGCAGCGAACTTGGTTCCGATGGCAGCCGGCCGGAAATTCTACGTGTTTCCGCCGGTGGATCGCGTTATGCGCTGGATCCGCTGCGCTACGACATGGGCGAACAATACATCTATATGGAAGGCCGCGAGGTCTTCAAATTTGCGGTCACCAAAATGATCGACGCCACGGAGGTCGCGCTACAGAAGGCAAACCTTACGCACGCCGATCTTGATTTCTTGATACCGCATCAGGCCAACAAACGCATCATCGACGCGGCCGCAAAATATTTGGATATGCCGGCTGAAAAAGTCGTCATAAATATTGAAGAGTACGGCAATACTTCAGCTGCCTCGATTCCGATTGCGCTCTCCGAAGCGGTGCATAGCAACAAGATTAAGCCCGGCAATATCATCGTGTTTGTCGGGTTTGGTGGCGGCCTCTCCTGGGGTGCGGTGACGTGGAAATGGGCGGCGGCGTAGTGCGGATGGCGTGCGTCTTTCCCGGCCAAGGCTCCCAAGCGGTGGGCATGGGCGGCGACATTGCACGCAAAAGCCCTGCAGCCAAGGCGCTTTTCGATCGTGCCAACGAAGTATTGGGATACGATTTGTTTTCCCTCATGCAAGACGGCCCGGAAGAACGCTTGCGTGAAACGCAGTTTTCGCAGCCGGCAATATTTGTTGTCAACTTGGCGCTTTTCGAAGCTGCCAAAGATGGGCTCAATATCGTCGCGAGTGCCGGACACTCTTTTGGGGAGTTTTGCAGCCTCACGATTGCCGGTTCGATTTCATTTGATGACGCACTCCGCGTGGTTGATGGGCGCGGTAAAGCGATGCAATTCGCAGCCGAAAAAGCTCCGGGTGCCATGGCCGCCGTCATCGGGTTTGAGGCCGCTCAAATTCGCGAAATTGTCGAACGAACAAAACATGAGACGGGGCAACGTTTGCAACTAGCAAATTTTAATTCCCCAACGCAAATCGTCATCAGTGGGGACGCGCAGGCGGTGCGTCAAGCGGGCGATGCGATGCTCGAAGCTGGTGCGAAGCGCGTTGTGCCCCTCAACGTCTCCGGAGCCTGGCACAGCGCCCTCATGCAACCGGCCGTTGAGAGGTTTTCTCAAGCGGTGAATGGCAGCGCCTTTGCATTGCCGCGCTTCACCATAATTTCGAATGTTGATGCGCAGCCCTATACGAGTGTGGAGCAAATTAAAAAGAATCTCGTGTCTTCCATCACCGAGGAAGTTCGCTGGCATGAAACAGCCCTACGGCTGCTGGACGAGAAGCTGGACGTCGTCGTTGAATTTGGCGCAAATCCCGTACTCGGTCCGTTGATTCGGCGTCTCCCAGAGGCGCCGGCCGTTATTAATGTGAGCGACGCCGCCGGGGTCGAGAAATTACACACCAAGCTGGGCGAGTTCGCAAACGCATGAAATTTGAGGGCAAAGTTGCTTTTATCACGGGCGCGAGCCGCGGCATTGGACGAGCCATTGCAAGCGACTTTGCAGCCCACGGTGCCGACGTTGTTCTCGTTGGCCGAGATCGCGCAGCTCTGGACGAAACCGCCCTGGCGTGTACGCACGCGCGAGCTGGCAGCACGGCCTTGGTTATTACCGCCGATGTTGCAAATGCTGATGCAATCGAAGGCGCAGTATCGCAAGCGGTGAACGAACTTGGCAAGATCGACTTTGCAATTGCCAACGCTGGCCAATCCGTGGACTCATTGCTGATGCGCCTCAAGCCTGATGCACTCGAGCACCTCCTCTCAGTAAATCTTAAGTCTGCTTTTTACTTGTGCGGGGCCGTGTCCCGGCCCATGATGAAGGCGCGCGGCGGCTCGATCGTACTGATGAGCAGTATTGTTGGACTTACGGGCAATGCGGGCCAGTCTGCCTATGCTGCCTCAAAAGCCGGATTGCTAGCCTTGGCCAAGTCTCTAGCGAAGGAATTGGGGTCGCGGAACATAAGAGTCAACGCCGTTGCACCTGGGCTCATCGAAACGGCGATGACGGAGAAAATGCCCGATGCAGCCCGGGAATATTTCTTAAAATCGACGGCGCTCGGTCGCGCGGGTAAGCCGGAAGACGTAAGCGGAGTAGTCAGTTTTCTTTGCTCGGATGCCGCTGGATATATGACGGGCCAAACGCTCGTCGTTGACGGCGGCGTTTTGATGTAATCAGCACACACAAACAACAGGAGACCACTGTGTCAACAACGTTCGATAAAGTCAAGAAGATCATCGTCGAGCAACTAGGCGTCGACGAAGACGAAGTAACGACCGAAGCCTCGATCACCGATGATCTTGGCGCGGACTCGCTCGATCAGGTCGAGCTCGTCATGGCCTTCGAGACCGAGTTCAACATTGATATTCCGGATGAAGAAGCCGAAAAAATCAAAACCGTCGGCGATGCAGTAAACCGCATCGACGCCACCGCCGTAAAAGAATAGGAAACCGGCAGCCGCCCTTCCGCAACTCCTCGAGCCGCGACCCCACGGGGAATGCCGCCTCACCACGTTTCGTGAGGGAGCAACAGCCCTGGGGGCCCCAGCTTCGCTGGGGGGCGTGGAGCCCAGGGCGCAACGCCTTTTAAAATGTTTGAATCTCTTTCGGATCGGCTCGGCGCGATATTCTCGCGCCTGACCGGTCGTGGTAAGCTCAGCGAGAGCGACGTCAATGAAGTTATGCGCGAAGTGCGTATAGCTCTACTTGAGGCCGATGTTTCACTGTCCGCCGCTAAAGAGTTCGTTAACAAAGTCAAAGAACAAGCCATTGGCCAAAACGTCTTTGACTCGCTAACGCCTGCGCAAACGATTATCAAGATCGTCCACGACGAACTGGTGGAATTGCTGGGCGGCGCTCAGGCCCGCTTGCAATTCTCCGACGCGCCGCCTTCGATCATTATGCTGGTGGGCTTACAGGGTTCGGGAAAAACCACCCACGCTGGTAAGCTTGCACTACGCCTCAAAGAACAGGGCCGCCGCAGCCTGCTCGTTGCCTGCGATGTATACCGGCCGGCCGCAATTGCGCAGTTGCAGACCCTCGGTAAGCAAATCGATCTCCCCGTCTTCGAACAAGGCCTCGGCGATCCGGTCAAGATTGCGCGCGCAGGTGTAGAGGAAGCCAAACGCCTCGGTCTCTCGACGGTGATCTTAGATACCGCCGGCCGTCTGCAAGTCGACGAACAGTTGATGGACGAGCTTGCGAAAATCAAAGAGTCGCTGCAGCCAAAAGAAATCTTACTCGTTGCCGATGCAATGACCGGCCAAGAAGCGACCAATGTTGCCAAAGGCTTTCACGATCGCCTGGGCATTACAGGCGTCATTCTTACCAAGCTTGATGGCGATACCCGCGGCGGCGCGGCGCTCTCAATTCATAAGGTTACCGGCGCACCGATTAAATTTATCGGTGTGGGCGAGAAGCTCTCGGCGATGGAGCCATTCTATCCCGATCGTTTAGCATCACGCATCCTTGGAATGGGCGACGTACTCACGCTCATCGAGCGCACGCAGAGCCTGTACACAACCGAGCAAGCCAAAGAACTCGAACAAAAATTCGTCAAACAGCAATTTACGCTGGATGATTTCCTCAATCAAATGCGCCAGGTAAAGAAGATGGGCAACTTCGGCGACATCCTCAAAATGATCCCCGGCATGTCGAACGCGCTACCAAAAAATTTCGAAGTCGATGAAAAGCAGATCGGCAAGATCGAAGCCATTATCTGCTCGATGACGCGCCGCGAACGCGTCCATCCCGCGATCCTCAACGGCTCGCGTCGCAAGCGCATCGCAACCGGCAGCGGCGTTCAAGTCTCCGACGTCAACCAACTCATCAAACGCTTCGACGAAGCCAAACAAATGATGAAAAAAATGGGCGGCATGAAAGGCAAAATGCCAAAGCTGCCCATGGGCCTAGGCCGATGATTAGCGCGAGTCCGGTGAATAAGAAAATGATTTTTACGCGACCCCATGGGGAATCGTGCTCGACCATGTTTCGTGCGGGAGCGCTGGTCCTGGG
>JALYIF010000135.1 GCA_030775925.1 Vulcanimicrobiota bacterium
CGATGATGGCGCTTGCGGCCACTGGCGATTCCGAACTCGCGCGTGTTGCAGGCGTGCAGACGGCGCATGACTTGCGCCGCGCCGGTTTGAACGTGGATTTCGCGCCCTCGTTGGATCTTGCATTCCATCCGCACAGTACGGTGATCGGCGCCCGCGCGTTCAGCGATGATCCGCGCACCGTCGAGCGATTTGGCCGGGCATTTGCGGACGGCTTAGAGTCTATGGGCGTGGTTGCAACGTTCAAACACTTTCCTGGGCACGGGTCGACAGCGCAGGACACCCACCTCGAACTCCCGATTGTGGACGCGGACGAAGCGCATCTGCGCGACCATGACTTGGCTCCATTCGCCGCGCTCTTGCCGCAAGCGCGTGCCGTTATGACCGCCCATATTATTGCCCGCAGCTTTGATGAACACCGGCCTGCCACCAACTCCCCGCGCATTCTTACTGGCCTTCTGCGTGAGGAGCTTGGCTTTCAGGGCGTTTGTTTTACGGATTGTATGGAGATGGATGCAATCGCCGGATCGATTGGCACGGCGCGCGGGGCGCTGCTGGCATTACAAGCCGGCGCTGACTGCATGCTCATAAGCCACACGTTCGAACTCGCCTTACACGCCGTTGCGCTTATCGAGGGCGCGGTGGAAGACGGAAGCCTCCCCATTGAACGCTTGCAACAAGCATTTGACCGCGTGCAGCAGTTACGCAAGCAGTTAGAGGCTCCTATACCCCTCCAAACACCGCCACCGCATCCGGAGATCGGGTTGCAGATCGGCACGCGCGCGGTCACGATCTTGCGTGGTGATGCCGGCATCGATCCGCGACACGCAGCCGTTGCAAGTTTCCAAGGCGCCACGACCGAGGGCGTTCAGGGATTGCACGCCCAGCATAGTTCGCTGCGCTCATTTTCGCCAGGCTTGCTAGAGTTTGTTTTGCCCCTCGATCCGACGGTTGATGAAACGAGTCGCGCTATCGAATCGATTTCCCGCGAGTCTCGCACGCCAATCTTGTTGACGCGGCGGGCCTTTCTGCATGCATCTCAAGGCCATGCAGTCGATCGATTTCTAGAAACATTTCCTGGCGCGATTGTTGTTCTGATGCGAGAGCCAGTTGAAGCGGAACGTTTTGCGCGAGCCCACGCACTGCTTGCGACCTACGGTGACGACCGGCCCAGTATGGCCGGACTCGCAGCCGTGCTCTTTGGTGGTGCGAAGGCTTCCGGCCGTCTTCCTGTGAGGTGGCGCGCTGCCTGATCGTACATTTGCAAGAAGCGACGCGATTGTTGCAGCCGCTTGCGGTTCGCGGTATACCGCAGCTGTTGCCCGCATCGAAGTGCAAGGGATCCCGGTCTTTGAGCGCGCCTACGGTTTCACGCGCGGAGATGACAAGGCTCTGCCCGTTTATCGGGATACGCAATTTGATCTTGCCTCGATTACCAAGTTGTTCACTGCGACCGCCGCGCTGGAACTTGTGGCCGGCGGCTCCGTTGCCCTCGATACTCCGCTTGTCAAATGGTTTCCAACGTGGTCGGGAACGCCGCACGAGACCATTAGCTTACGAATGCTCCTTGCCCATACCTCAGGGATGAATTCTGGTGCCGATTTCCGGCAACTTCTCGATTGCAATGTGCTGGAGTTCGCGCTCGCGCGCGATCTTGTCGCACCACCGGGGGAACATGCGATCTATTCCGATCTGGGCTTTATTGTACTCGGCTCGCTGATCGAGCGGGTGAGCGGTAAAGCTTTGCAATCGTGCATCGGTGGATACGCCCCGGCATCCACGGAGCGCTTGGCAATTCCCGCGACCGAAGACGATGGCTGGCGCGGACGCGTGCAAGGAATCGTGCACGACGAGAAAGCGTATCTGATGGGCGGAGTCGCAGGTCACGCGGGATTGTTCGGCACGGCCGCACGCGTTGCCGCATTGGCCGAGCGCTATCTTGGCGCGTTGCATGGGCGTCCCACATCGTTAAACGCAGCCGTGGTACACGAAGCGCTGCGCGAGCAAGCGGACGATCCCGTATTGCGCCGGGCCCTAGGCTGGGCCTTAAAGACGAGCAATGAAAATTCGTGCGGGCGCTGGTTTTCGCGCGATTCCTTTGGACATACGGGCTTCGTCGGCACATGCGTCTGGGTTGATCCGCATGCGGATGTCAATGCGGTGTTGCTGACCAATAGCGTGTACTTCGGGCGCACGGATCTACGCGATGTACGGGCTGCTTTTTACGAGGCCGTCTTTGAGGATCTGGGGTTGCAATGATTGCCGTAGGTTTAATGAGTGGCACCTCCCTAGACGGAATTGACGCTGCCCTCGTGGACATCCGTCCGAGCGGAAACGGCTACGCTGTTGAGTTGCTTGACTTTGCCATTGTGCCGTTCTCGCGGGAGCTTGCAAACGAACTTCCGTCCGCGTTACCCCCGCGGGACGGCAGCGTTCCTTTGGTCGCTAAACTGCAGCAACAGCTGGGGCACGCGTATGCCGATGCGGCGGTGCGTATTGCCGGTGCGCAGCCTGTGTCGTACGTCGCGATGCATGGTCAAACCGTGTACCATGACGGAGAGCAAAGCATTACGCTGCAATTGGGATCGCCGTATTTTATCCGGGATCGAATGCACACCACGGTGTGTTACGATTTCCGGAGTGCCGATTGTGCACTCGGTGGGCACGGCGCACCGTTAGTGCCATATGTGGATGCACTCCTGCTGGCATCAGCGCAAGAAGATCGCGTTGCCCTCAATCTTGGCGGCATTGCCAACATCACATGCTTGCGCCGCGGAACCTCGATGGAACAGGTGATTGCATTTGATAGCGGGCCTGGTAATATGCTGATCGACGCGTTCGTGCAGCAACGCTCCGGCGGAGCCTTGCAATTCGATGGCGGCGGAAAGATCGCCGCGCGGGGCGCCGTCGATAATGGTGCGCTCATGAAGATGCTACGCGACCCTTACTTTGACCAAGCGCCGCCAAAATCGACCGGTCGAGAACGATTTGGTGCACAGTTTTTAACCACCCATGAGGATGTTCTTGGCGGCCTGAGCCCACAAGACGGCGCGGCAACGCTCACGGCACTCACGGCCCATACCGTGGCAGATGCCATTCGCGCCAATGCCCCCAGCGGTGCGCGTATCTTCGTAAGTGGAGGCGGGGCTCGCAATCTTACGCTGATCTCTGCACTCCAAGAACGTCTTTGCGAGTATCGCGTCGAACCGTCTGCCGAAATGAGTCTTCCCGGTGATGCCAAAGAAGCATTGGCGTTTGCGATTCTTGGATACGAAACGCTTCGTGGGCGCCCGGCAAATC
>JALYIF010000136.1 GCA_030775925.1 Vulcanimicrobiota bacterium
CGCATCGCGTTCCCAGCGTTCTTGCCACTTGCGCTCGACTGTTCGGAAATCGTAACTCGCGGGTTGCGCGATATTGCTCGGGTCGGTCATAGGTCCAATCAACATCGGGAATTGAGGTTACGAACCCTCTTTGCCGCCACGGTGCACGCAGTGATGGGGTTCGGTATGAAGCGGACTATCCTGATGATTGTTGCTGGAGGAGTCGTCGTCGCGGCGATCCTGCGCCCGCCGGGCCCGCCCGCGATTTCCGTGAAAGCGACCTCTGGGCCGCTCGCGGTCGCTGCGCGCCGGCGCCCAGCCGAGCAAAAGCTGGTCGTGTACGTAGCCGGGGCGGTTGAAAAGCCGGGTCTTTACCGGCTGGCGGCGGGTTCGCGTGCGGTTGACGGGGTGAGGATCGCCGGCGGCTTCCGGGCGGACGCGGACCCATCCGGTGTGAATCTGGCCGCCCCACTCGAAGATGGCATGGAAATTGTCACCCCCGTTGCCGGAACGCATCGAGCGGCGGGCCACGGTATTCGCCGGGCCGCGCATCATCGAACGGCCAAGTCAAAGGCGGCGCTCACTTCGAAGCCGCAAACCGATGCGCGCATCGATCTCAATGCGGCCGACGCGGCTACGCTCGAACAGCTGCCGGGGATCGGCGCCGAGTTAGCACTGCGACTGGTACGCTTTCGCGAGGTCAACGGGAGCTTTGCCAGCCTGGATGAGTTGGCCGATGTTGCGGGCATGACGCCACGCAAAATCGAGGCGATTGTGCCCTATCTACAACTGGGGCCGTAGCAGAGGGCCGGGACCGGCGCGCGCGAATCCCCGCGTACTCATGCAAACCACGGCGCCCACCATGGTCTCCACGCTCCCCGCTCTTATGAGAGCGGGTTTTGCTGACGCGCGCGAAGATGCGCTGGTCGAGCGAGTCGACGGGATCTGGACGCCCACCTCGAGCACGCGAATGCTGGAGCGCGTTGAAAACCTCGCATGCGGACTGCGAGATATGGGAGTGCGCGGCGGAGATCGCGTTGCACTCATTTCACCCAACTGTGTGGATTGGATCGTGGCGGATTTTGGCATCCTGAGTGCGGGTTGCGTGGTGGTTCCCATCTTTCCAACGCAGGCGCTCGATCAGGTGCAATACATCTTAGAGAATTCCGAAGCGAAGGCCGTCTTCGTCGATTCGCAGCAGGCTGCCGACCGCCTGAGCACGATCCCGAATTTGCCTCCGATCGTTGTTTTCAATGCTCGGGGAGACAATTCGCTTCGTGCGCTTGAAGAGCGCGGCGAAAACGTCCGGGCTTCCCACCCCGAACTCCCAGCGTCGTACGAAGAAAAAATCAATCCCGGCGATTTGGCAATTTTGATTTATACGTCCGGAACGACAGGTCTCCCCAAAGGCGTTATGCTGACCCACAGCAATCTTTCTTTTGTGGTTGCATCGTCGTTCGATTACGGTTTCGGGATCGTCGGCCGCAATGATCCCGTGCTCTCGGTGCTGCCTTTTTCGCACATCTACGAGCATATGATCATTTACGGGTTCATTCGCACCGGCGTGCGGTATTATATTTGCCACAATCCAGACCAGTTGCTCGCCGACTTACTCGATGTGCGTCCCGTGGCGATGACCTGCGTACCTCGCATTTTCGAGAAGATGATTGCCGGCATTACGGGCAAGGCGATGGCCGCCGGCGGCCTGAAAGCCAAGCTCGTGCCGTGGGCGCTTGGCGTTGGCCGCGAATACATGCGTGCAAAAACGCTGGGCAAACGATTGTCGCCGTCGCTTGCAGCGCAATATGCTACGGCCCGCGCATTGGTATTAAAGAAGATCCGCCCTGGCATGGGTCTTGACCGCGCCAGAATTTTGGTGAGCGGCAGCGCGCCGCTTCACTTCGATACCGCGATGACGTTTTTAGCCGCCGATGTTATCATCATCGAAGGGTATGGCCCCACAGAGTGCTCGCCGACAATTACCGTCAATCGTTTACACGATAATAAATTTGGGACGGTGGGCCGGCCGATTCCCGGCGTTCAGATTAAGCTTGCCGAGGACGGAGAAATTTTAGCCAAGGGCCCCAACGTTATGCGCGGCTATTACAAAGATCAGGCCGCAACCGATGAAGTGATCGAAGATGGCTGGTATAAGACGGGCGACGTCGGTGTTGTCGACGCGGACGGCTACCTCAAGATTACCGATCGCAAGAAAGAGCTCTTTAAAACTTCCGGTGGAAAATTTCTTGCACCGGCAAGAGTTGAGAGCGCGATCAAGCGATCCGTCTATATTAATCAGGTCATGCTGGTTGGAGAATCGCGCCCACATCCCGCTGCCTTGATCTCGCCGAATTGGGATTTGGTGCGCGCAGAACTTGGTCTGCCGGACGCGCCGATTGCAGAGCTTGCCAAGCGGGATGAGGTCAACGAGTTCGTTACAAAAGAAGTTCGCGAAAAGACCGCTGATTTGGCCAGCTTCGAGCAAGTGCGCCGCGTTGTCATCCTACCGCACGAGCTCACGGTCGAAAAC
>JALYIF010000137.1 GCA_030775925.1 Vulcanimicrobiota bacterium
GGTAAAGGCTACGCCTGTGCCCGAGTCGTCGCCCATATTTCCAAAAACCATGGAGACAACGCTGACGGCGGTGCCCCATTCGTCCGATATCTTGTTGTAGCGCCGGTAGTCGATTGCCCGTTTTGAATTCCAGGATTCAAAAACTGCGCGGATTGCAAGATTTAGCTGCTCGCGCACGTCTTGCGGAAATGTTCGCCCTGCGTGCTCCTCAACGATGGCTTTGAAATCGGAGGCGAGGTTTTTCCAGGTTGGAGCGTCGATCTCCGGATCGTTCTTGATGCCCAATCGCTGTTTCTCGGCTTCAATACGCTCTTCGAAAAGATTTTTTTCAATATTCAAGACGACGCTTGAAAACATCATGATAAAGCGACGGTATGCATCCCACGCAAAGCGTTCGTTCCCGGTAAGTTCTGCGAGCGCTAAAACCGTCGAATCGTTCAGTCCAAGATTGAGCACGGTGTCCATCATCCCCGGCATGGAAACGCGCGCTCCACTGCGCACCGAGACGAGCAATGGATTCTTGCCTTCGCCAAACGTCTTGCCCGTGTCACGTTGCAAGCGCTCCATGGAAGCATCGATTTCCGGCTGCAAACCCTGAGGGTAGTCGCCGCCCGATTTAAAGAAGCTCAAGCACGCTTCGGTCGTGATGATAAAGCCGTCCGGTACCGGAAGGCCCGCGGTCTTCATCTCAGCCAGGCCCGCACCCTTGCCGCCCAGCAGGTCGTTCATGGAGCCGTCTGCTTCGTCGAAGAAATAGACGAACTTGGTGCCGGCCGTCACCGACATGATTTACAGTCGCTCGCTAAGATAGCGCTCGAGTTGGTCCACTGCAATGCGTTCCTGCCTCATCGAATCGCGTTCACGTACCGTAACAGCCTGATCGTCAAGGGATTCATAATCGTAGGTAAGACAATAGGGCGTGCCGATCTCGTCCTGCCGCCGGTAGAGTTGTCCGATGTTACCCTCGTCGTACTGCGTTCGAAACTTCGTGCGTAAACCGCGCTCGATCCCCCGCGCCGCCGTGACCAGTTCGGGCTTGTTGCGTGCCAGCGAAAACACGGCAACTTGCTGGGGAGCAATCTTGGGATGGAACCGCAAAACGACGCGTTCGGTCTCCTTGCCGTTGGGGTCGGTGCTCTTCTCCTTCTCATAGGCATCGATGAGCATCGTCAGCGTCGTCCGGTCCATACCGGCCGAACTTTCGATCAGCAGCGGCGTATAATGCGTCTTGGAAACCTCATCGAAGAAACGCAAATCTTTGCCGGACAGCTTCATATGGGCGTCGAGATCGTAAGTGCCGCGATGCGCGATCGATTCGAGCTCGCCCCAACCCCAAGGAAAAAGATACTCCACGTCAATTCCCGCCTTAGCATAATGCGGGCGCTCTTTCTCCGTCAATTCGTAAAAGCGCAGCCGGTCGGCTTTCACGCCATAGTCAGAGTACCACTTCTTGCGCGCACTAACCCATTCATTAAAGACAGCCATGTCGTTGCCGTCATCGGGCACAAAATATTCAAGCTCGGCTTGTTCGAATTCACGTTGGCGAAACGTGAAGTTACCGGGAGTGATCTCATTGCGGAATGACTTGCCAATCTGCGCGATACCGAAAGGCGGTTTCTTGCGCGCCGTCTGGTAGATGTTCTTGAAATTGACGAACATGCCCTGAGCGGTTTCGGGTCGCAAATAGGCAACCGAGGCTGAATCTTCCATCGGCCCGATGTGCGTCTGCATCATCAAGTTGAAATTGCGCGCTTCGGTAAAAGAATTTTTGCTGCCGCAATCCGGGCACTGCTCTAAATTCTTGAGATGGTCGGCTCGGAACCGATGTTTGCAGGTTTTGCAGTCGATCATCTTGTCGTGGAACGCATCGACGTGTCCCGAGGCTTTCCACACTTGCGGATGCATAAGAATCGACGAATCAAACGCCACCACGTCGTCCCGCATAGTGACCGTTTCACGCCACCACGCCTCTTTGACGTTGCGCTTCAGAACCGCGCCCAGCGGGCCGTAGTCGTAGAATCCGCCGATCCCACCGTAAATCTCACTCGACTGAAAAATAAAGCCGCGGCGCTTCGCAAGCGCCGTGATCTCGTCCATCGTTACGCGGGGTTCCATTGTCGCCGTCTCGGTCATCGGGTGCGTTTTCGAGCAAAACCCCTCCGCCCCCGCCTACTCCTTGCTCGGTGTGGTTCGCAT
>JALYIF010000138.1 GCA_030775925.1 Vulcanimicrobiota bacterium
GGATTACCGTCAGGCGCCGCAATCCCGCCTAGGACAAAGAATCCGAAGACTGCATGCCTGCGGTATTTTTGCAAAAAGGCCGCGCTGACGATGCCGATGCGCGCGAGGCCGACCAAGACGACCGGCAACTGAAAGATGAGCGCGAAGATGACCAGCAAGATCAGCACGAAATTGAGCGTCGGGCCAATGCCGAAGGTGGCGGTTGCCAGCGAACTCGTTATGCCCAGCAGTGCGAAGACGACGCGCGGAATCACCACAAAATGAGCAAATGCGATCCCGGTCGCCGCGAGAAGAATTGAGGGGAGCAACAATGCGTACACGAGGCGTCGTGTCTTGGGATGAAAGGCGGGAACCACAAACATCCACGTCTGGTGTAATAAAACCGGCAAGCCAAGCACGATGCCGGCGTAGATTGAGAACTTGAATTCGAGTAGGATGACGTCGGCCGGTCCAAACGCATGCAACGTGATGCCGGGGAAATACGCCTGCGTTAACCAGTGAATAACATTGTGCGACGGCAGAAACATGAAGAGCGCAATCAAGCCTACGGAAGAGATGGAAATGAGCAGACGTTTACGGAGCTCCCGAAGGTGCTCCGTAAATGTCATTTCTTTTTGATCCCAGGCCGGACCATCGGCCGTAGTCGTTGGGCCGTTTGCTAGCACTAGCGGCTTTGCGTGCCTTCATCGGTCATCGGCGGAGGGACGGCCTGCCCAACACCGGTTGATTGCGAGACGCCGTCCATCGGATCGCGCTTGGCGTAGTCGGCGCGAACACGCGCATCCTCGCGCGCCTGAGCGGCCGCCGCATCAGCCTCGGCTTGTCCCACCAGAAATTCTTTTTTGGCCTGGCCCGCACTCCGGGCGAGCTTCGGCAGCTTGTCGGCCCCAAAGAGGAGGGCGCCCAGTAAGACGATGCCGATGATGATCGGCGGATCGATGAACGCGAGGACGGATACGAATTGCATTTCCAAGGGCTCCTTATTTATTCCACGAGGAGGGCGTCGGCTAGCTCTGCCAGCGCTTCACGCGCCGGAACGTTTCCAAGCGGCACCAGGCTGAGCTTGGCCTTCTCTACATAGTGCGCGATTTGTGCGCGCGTTCCATCCAGGCCGCCCTGCGCGGTGATCCCGGCGATCACCGCCGCTAAGCCTTGATCGCTCTCCCCGGCATACAAACGCTCGACTGCGGTGCGAAATTCGTGATCCTGTCCCCGCAAGGCCAAAATTAATGGGATTGTCATTTTGCGTTCGCGCAGGTCGTTGCCCACCGGCTTGCCGAGTGCCGCTGCATCGGCGGTAAGATCGAGGAGGTCGTCTTTCATTTGAAATGCGACTCCATAGGCCAGCCCATACTCACGTAACGCCGCAATGTGCCCAGCGGATGCGCCGGACATAATGGCGCCGCACTCAGCCGAAGCAGCAAACAACGACGCAGTCTTTTTAAGCACCACCTCAATGTAGTCCGCAAGTGGCAGATCAAGATTTCCAAGCGCGCGGAGTTGCAGCACTTCTCCGTCGCAGATATCGGCGAGGGTGGCTGAGAGAATGTGCGGCACGGGCGCGGGGTATTGCGCCGTCACATTCTTAAAGATCCAAGCAAAAAGGTAATCGCCGGCCAGCACGCTGATGCGATTGCCAAAATCCACGGCCGTTGCATTCACACCGCGCCGTGTGTCCGCGCGGTCGACAACGTCATCGTGAATGAGGGTGGCGACGTGAATGAGTTCCATGTACGCGGCAAGCGGCAGATGATCTTGCGCCTGCGCGCCGCCGGCTTCCGCGGCTAAGAGCGTCATGCGCGGACGCAGGCGTTTGCCGCCTGCGGCTAACATCCGGCGGACGGCTTCGGTAATGAGCGGATTATCGGTTGAGAACGAGGTAGCGAAAAAATCTTCAACCAGTTCGTACAGGTTCTGGTCTGTCGCTTTGGGTTCGATCACGGCGCCGTCCCAAAATGAATCGCGATCGATCCACCCATGAGGGGTGTGTATCCGCAGTCCAGGAATCCGGCGGCCGCAAAGCGTTCGCGTAATGCCGGCGCGTTTGGATGGTGCGTCAAGGATTGCGGCAAGTAGGTGTAAGCGCGCTTTGAACCGCCGACCAGTCCACCGATCAGCGGAACGATGCGATAAAAATACAGATCGAAGGCACGTTTGAAGATTCGGTTAGGCGCTTTAGACACGTCAAGGTTTACGAAGCGACTGCCGGGCTTGAGAACGCGCTTTATTTCTTGCAACGTTGCGTCGATATCAACCACGTTGCGCAGCGAGAAGCCCATCGTTGCGCCATCAAATGATGCATCCGCAAACGGGAGCGCCATCACGTCGCCTTCCAGAAAACACAAATCGGCTGTGGGCGCTTCGCGCTGGGTACGAGCCCTCGCGCCGGCGAGCATCGGCTCGCAAAAATCAATACCGACAACGTGGAAGCTTGGATCGCGCCGTAAGAGGTGAAAGCTCACGTCGCCGGTGCCGCAGCACAAATCTAGAATCCGGCCGTTGTGCGGGGCTGCGAGTTTGTCGATTGCGGTCTTGCGCCAGCGCTCGTCGAGCCCAGCGGTGAGTACGCGGTTGGCGGTGTCGTAACGAGGCGCGATTGCGGCGAACATTTCGCGCACGTATTCGCCCTTGTCGGTACGCTGCGGCGGTATATCGGTTGAGGTCATGGTGGCGTGCAGACTGCTTTCCAAGCGTGGGGTACACAACCTTCCGCGCGGCGGTCTGGACCTTGTGAACACAGACCTTTGTCGGGATAGGCGAGCATGATTGCACTCTCCTCAACCTCCGAAGTGGTCGCCGCGATGCAGCATGCGCATTCCATTACCCTAACGGCCTATGTGATGCGTTCGGGGCAGGTTTTAAACGCACTGGAGTCTGCGGCGAAGCGTGGCGCTCGCGTGCAACTCAAGCTCGAGGCCACACCATATGGCGATCCAAGTGGCGACCTTCGGCAAGGAAACATCGATGCCGCCGAGCGCCTGCGAGGCGCGGGCGCGAGCGTTCGGCTTGTTGACCAAGACGGTCAAGCGCCGCTCCATATGAAGGCGGCAGTGATCGATCGCGCCGTCGCATATTTGGACGATCGCAATTGGCCAGGTGACGGGCTCGATACAATCGTGCGAGATACGGATGCTCGCGATGTCAATGCCGTGCTCGGCGCGATCTCCGATCGGGGCGGCCAACCCGCACCACTTGCAACGCGTAAGGATGCGGCATTGCTACGCGAGGCGCGCACCATCTATCAATCCGCAGACGCGCACGAACGCATCAGCGTCGAGAGTGAATCGTTCGGTTACGGCCGCATCTATGCAGCCCTACTAACCGTCGCACGTGGGCGGACGCCGGTTCGCCTTCTTGTAGCGCAGCGCGATGTTACGCCCAAATCGCAACCCGCACTACTGCGCTTACAGAAAGCGGGCGTCGATGTGCGGGTGGGCGCTACTGATGAAAAGATGGCAGTTGCTCAAACTCAAGCGTGGCTCGGTTCCGCGAACGCCACCGCCGGCGTCCCCAGTCAAATCGACTGGGGATTGCGCATCTTTGAGCGGTCAAACATCGCCGGTCTCCAATCGCGCTTTGAAAGAAATTGGGCGGCCGCAAAACCGTTTGCCGTTACGGAGATATAGCCCACGACAGGCTTGGACAACCTCGTTCCATCGAAGCGAATGGTCCGATGCCTTGTAATTTTCAGTTGTTATGCGGCCGGCTCGGCGATTGGAGCGACAGGTTGCGTTGGCTGCGCTTTGCCAGATGCATGTTTTACGCGTGCGCGGTTCGGTCTTCGCTGCACAATAAGGCATGATCGGTGTGATGCAACTAGGGAGCTCCCTCTCCGGGAGACCTTGTCCATATCCTACCATCAACAAATCGCACGGCGACAACGTCGCAGAAGAGTGCCGAGCGCTGTGGCGGTGGATCTATCATCGATCCGTTTCGAAGATCCCGGAGGAGAAATGGCGAGGTCGATGGTGATATCTGGGCATAACCGCGCGGCGGTAACGTCGTCATGTAGTCAAAGAAAGAGCCCCCACGAAGTTGGGGATGCGACCAAGTGGTAAATTCCACACGTGTAGCCTTAATTGGTTCATCGGTGGCGTTTTTCAATTCCATTAAATAGTGAACGACATATT
>JALYIF010000139.1 GCA_030775925.1 Vulcanimicrobiota bacterium
TACCGGGATAACAACGGCGACCTGCGGTCAACGTCATTGGTTTATTTTTGACATACATCACCGATTCCGCGGACGTGTAGCGAGTGGAACGTGTTACATATGTCACACTAAGGCGATTTTCGCGCCGAGCGGCTTGCGCATGGCAGCCGTTTGGACCGATTGTGACCGCTCAGTGAAAAAGTTGACAGGGAATCAGCGCATGGCAGCGAGCACAATCAATCGATTAAATGGCACCGCTGCCTCTGTCGCGGTCGCTCTAGCGTTTTTAAGCTTCCCCGCTTTTGCGCAAAGTGCGCCGACCACGCGCTCCGATTGTAAATCGGCAGATGGCACGCCGGTCACCTGTCCGCCGCAGAGCGATCAGCTAGGAACAACCGCAGAGCCTTCGGCAAACCCGACCGGAGCGGCCGCTTCAGGGCAAAACGGCGGGACCGACATTGTCGTTACGGGATCGCGTATTTCTCGCCGGACGTTAGAATCACCAGTGCCTGTAACCAGCATTTCTGCACAAGACTTGGTAGCGACGGGAACTATTAATATCGGCGAAGTTCTGAACCAGCTACCTGCGCTTCGATCGACCTTTAGCCAAGCAAACTCGGAACGGTTCATCGGCACAGCAGGATTTGATTTTCTTGATTTGCGCGGCCTCGGGACCAATCGCACCCTCGTTCTTGTCAACGGCCGCCGGCATGTCACGTCTTCGCCCGGCGACTATTTGGTCGACACGAATGCAATCCCTAACGAACTTACCGATCGTGTCGACGTGGTGACCGGCGGTAACTCCGCCATATATGGCTCGGACGCCGTGGCTGGAGTGGTCAACTTTGTCTTAAAACGCGATTACGACGGTATACATGCGACCGGTCAGAGCAGTATTACCTCGCGCGGTGATCGAGGTTCCTACTTTGGAGCATTAACTGCAGGTAAAAACTTCTCGGAAGGGCGAGGTAATATCGCGGCCGCTCTTGAGTATTCGAAGGCAAACCCTCTCTACTATACTGATCGAGACGGCCTAACGGGCGCTTACTCGGGACGCTCCCAGTTTAATCTTCAAGAGAGCACTATTGGTAGCCCGCCAGTGGGCGTGCCGCAGAACTTATTTTATAATGGAGTCCGGAACGGAACAATAGCGGACGGCGGGCTAATCACCGCGGTCTGCAGTCCGTTATCTGCGGCTCAGCTCGCCAATCCGGCGCGGTGTCGCCCGACTTCAGTCGCCGCAGGAGCGAATACCAAGGGCATTGGCTTAGGTCAGCGATACGTCTTTGACAGTTTTGGTAATCTGGTGCTCAGCACCCCAGCTCTTGATTTCCGAGACATTACCACAAACTTTAACAGCCCAACTCCAAGCAGTGGTAGTAGTAATACAATTGGGGGCTTGGGATCCACCTTAAGGAACACTGGCCAACTCGACCCGGGCTTGGAGCGATATTCGGTTAACATATTGGCACACTACGATTTCTCGCCAGCGTTTAGGCCCTTCGTTGAAGCAAAATATGTACGGATCAATGCTGATCAGGAGGGCCAGCCGAGCTTTTTCCAGGGAAGCATACCGGGCTTCTTTGGCGGAGGGAATGAGCTACGTTGCAACAATCCCTTCCTTAGTGGGCAGGCTCTTAATACCCTTCAATCGATCGGTCGTTGTGCCAACCCTGCGACAGGTGTATTTACGCTTAACCGGTTCAACGTGGATTTTGGCGGACGTGCGGAACTTCACAAACGAGAAACATACCGCATAGTGGGCGGTGTTGACGGTACTTTCAACGGTGACTGGACATACGACTTCGCAGTCAACTTCGGACGATACCAAGACCATAACCAAGCCCTTAATAATCTTAAGCTTTTTGACTTGAATGGAAACCCCGACGGTTTCTTGCTTGCGCTGGATGCGGTGAACGCGCCTGCTGGCTTCGCTGGGACCAATTTTGGAATCGGCGCGAATGGGCAGAAAGTTGTTTGCGCAACCAACGCGGTCACTAATTCCCGCCCGGACTGCGTGCCGATCAATGTGTTTGGCGTGGGGGCGCCGACCGCAGCAGCGTTGGCTTTCGTCAATACTACATCTACCAATTTTCAGCGCGCGGAGGAATTCGACGTCGCGTTGAATCTGACGGGCAACTCGAGCAAGTATTTCAATCTCCCTGGCGGGCCGGTCCGATTTGCGGCGGGTGCAGAGTACCGCTCAGAGGCGGCATATTCCGCATATGACGCACTCACGGCATCCGGCGGCACGTTCCTAAATGCGATACCGCCGTTTGCACCGCCGATCCAGCGCGTGGCAGAAGGTTATGCCGAGGTGGAGGTCCCGCTAATCAAGGACCGGCGTTTCTTTAACGAACTGACGGTCTCCGGCGCGGGCCGATACTCCTCGTACAACAATGCTACTGGCGGTGTGTTCTCGTATAATGGTAGCGTCTATTATGCGCCAATCCATGACATCCGGTTCCGTGCTGCATACGGTCGAGCGGTCCGAGCACCAACTCAAAGCGACCTTTACACGACGCCAACGCAGAACTTTGCGTTCGTATCAGATCCCTGCGATGCCCAAAATATCGCGAATGGTACCCAGTACCGTCAGGCGAATTGTAAAGCAGCCGGAGTACCAGCTGGCTTCATTAATGACAATGCGCGCACTCAAACCCTTAGTTATCAGAATGCGGGAAATATCAATCTTAAAGCGGAAACGTCGGACAGCTACACCGCTGGGGTAGTGTTAGAACCTCATCAGGTTCGAGGCCTCTCTCTGACGATCGACTATTATAATATTAAGGTCAAGAATCTCATCGCAGGGGTGGGTATTCAGACCATCGTCAACCAGTGCTATGATTCCGCGTCACTGAACAATCAATATTGCTCGCTCCTGAACCCGCGGAGTGCAGACGGGAACTTTGCGACGCCATATATTGGGATAGCGTCGACGCTAAACTTTGCTCGTCAAAACACTTCTGGAATTGATGCCGATTTGGCATATAACAGAACGTTGGAAAGTGGATTCAAGATTGGATTTCGGGGCCTCGTAAGTTGGGTAGCGGATCGAACCAACTTTTTGGATCCAGTGAATCCAACGATACCGACGAGGCAGCTTAGCAATCTCGGCGATCCACGTTGGAAAGGCCAGTTCAATGTCACCGTGCAAGCGCCTTCTGGCGTGTCACTGCGGTATCAGTTCCGCTACATCGGACGCCAGACTATCGGTGCCTATCAGGACCAGAATGCCTATAACGGCAACCCCCCCCAGAATCCGTACGAGTACCCTCAAATCTATTATCCTTCGGTGACATATAGTGATTTGCGACTCGGCTTTCCGATCGAGAAGAAGTTTGAGTTCTACTTTGGCGCTGACAACATCTTTGACAAGGCTCCGCCATTCGGACTCTTGGGAACGGGCGGCGGAAGTGGCATATATAGCAATATAGGACGCCAGTTTTATGCTGGTTTCCGAGCAAACTTCTAGGTTATTGATCAGCGTAAATACAACATATTTTGTTGAATATCGTGCTTTAAGCCAGATCGCTCGGCGAAGCTCAAGCTACTTCCGGCTCTTTGCGCAAGCGAGGAGCCGGAATGACTTTGTTGGACGAAATGCCCGGTTGAGGAAGGC